>CAZJCN010000357.1:0-2942 GCA_964544195.1 uncultured Phycisphaeraceae bacterium
GCCACAATCATGCGGCCCACAGTCACCCCCACGAGCACCGGTTGGGCTGGTTCGGTGCGGCGGTCGGGCTGACCATCCACAGCGTGATTGCCGGGATCGCGCTGGCCGCGGCGATGAGTTCTCAAACACTTAACGAGATACACGGAGGCGGGTGGCTTCCCGGGCTGGCTGTGTTTCTGGTGATCGTGCTGCACAAGCCCTTCGACTCGCTGACTCTGGGAACCCTGATGGCAGCGGGCGGCCGCTCGATCGCCTCCCGCCATCTGGTCAACGGGTTGTTTGCGCTGGCGGTGCCCTTGGGCGCGGTCCTGTTCCGGATCGGCCTTGCCAGCACGGACCTGGAACACAACACCGTGGTCGGCGCAGCGGTGGCGTTCAGCGCCGGCGTGTTTCTGGTGATCTCCCTCAGCGACCTGCTGCCTGAACTTCAGTTCCACCACCATGACCGGGTCATGCTCTCTTCAGCCCTGATACTGGGCGTTGCATTGGCATGGGGGGTCAGCCATCTGGAATCCCAAACCCATCACCACGCCGACGGCGGACACAGCCACAGCCCCGCAGCCGTGGAACCTGTTCCACATGGCTCGCACGACACACACGACCATTAACGGCGGCATTGCTCTAAAATCATCCCGAACCTAAGATGTGGAGCTTGACTTCGAACGCCGAACAAGCCGACACCCACGGTACCAGCGCGCCATCCGGCGACGTGGAAACGGTGTCTTTTGTCAGCCTCGGGTGCCCGAAGAACCTGGTCGATTCAGAAAAAATGCTCGGGCAACTGGCTGAAGACGGGTTATTGCCTGTGCCGGACGGTTGCGATGCCGACGCGGTGGTGGTCAATACCTGCGGTTTCCTTGAAGCAGCGAAAGACGAGTCGCTGGACGAGATCCGCCGGGCGGCCGAATTGAAACGACAAGGGAAGCTCAAACGACTGGTCGTGGCGGGATGTCTGGTCCAGCGCCACCGGGCGAAAATGCTCGAATGGTGCCCGGACATCGATGCTCTGATCGGGGTATTCGATCGCGACAAGATCACCGAAGCGGTTCGGGGCGATCGTCCGAAGCAGCGGGACGCTGCGGTTGACCTGCCGATTTACTCAAGCATCGCCGCCAACGCCACGCTGGCCAAACAAGCCCGTGGTGTCACGCAGGCCGGCTATTTTGAAGATGACGCGGGCCGACTGCGCCTGACACCTCGGCACTATGCTTACCTGCGGATGAGCGAGGGGTGCAACCAAAACTGCACCTTCTGCACGATCCCGTCGATCCGTGGCAAGATGCGGTCCAAGCCCGTTGACGCATTTCTGAAAGAAGCCCGAGAGCTTTTCGTGGACGGCGCGTTCGAGTTGAACCTCATCGGGCAGGACACAACCAGCTACGGACAGGATATCGGGTACGACAAGCCGGGGCAGGGTTTGGCCGGGCTGTTGACCGAGTTGGACAGGGTTGCCCAGGACCACGGGGGAGCGTGGCTGCGGCTGATGTATGCCTATCCTAGCAAGTTTACGGATGAAATGATTGACGTGATGGCTTCCCTGCCCAACGTCGTGAAGTACATCGACATGCCGTTGCAGCATATCAACGACCGCGTTCTCGATTCGATGCGGCGGCACACCAGCCGACGGCTGATCGAAACCCTGCTGCAGAAGCTGCGTGACCGTGTGCCCGGCATCGCGATCAGAACGACTTTCATCACGGGGTTCCCAGGCGAAACGGATGCCGAACATGAAGAGCTGGTTGCTTTTATTCGAGACTTCGGCTTCGACAATTTAGGCGTCTTCCCCTACTCACCCGAACCGGGCACGCCGGCCGGAACCCTCCACGCTCAAGGCCAAGCCATTCCCGAAGATGTGATCCAACAGCGGATGGACGAGTTGATGGCGACGCAGCAGCGGGTCGTCTTCGAACGTAATGCGGAGGCATCTGAGCAGCAGCCTGAAGTGGATGTGCTGGTCGATGCGGAAACGGATAGCGTGGTGGAAGCCACGCCGGGCGTGAGCGCCGGCGGCCGGCTCTACCAGGGCCGAACGTACGCCCAAGCCCCGCAGATCGACGGCGTCACCTTTGTGCAATCCAAAGAACGGCTCAGCCCGGGTGAGGTCGTGCGTTGTAAGATCGTCGCCTACGACGACTATGACCTGATTGCCGTGCCCGTCAACGACCTGACCCGGTTGTCATCCTTGCCTGTCATCGGTTGAACCCACTCGATATCCCCCGTCTTCTTCTGATTCGAACGCCTCGAATCAAGACTTATCGGACGCACACAAAACTATTTACTGAACCCCGTTCAATCACTCTTGGCAATGCCCAAAAGCATGGTATCGTTAGCAATGGTGGCTCTCTCCTCTCTCAGGACTGAGCATAGACGAGGTTTGATTCATGCCCGCGCTTCCGCCGCGACAGCCCGGAAAGCTTGTATCGCTGAGTCCGTCATCGGCCCGGCGTACGATCCGTGCGCGAAACCTACGGCTTGTACCTGACCGGAAATCGACACACCGAACCACCCGTCACAGCAACACCCGTAAGTCGGGTCGGCTGCCTGGATCACAGGCAGCCCCTGCCGTCAGCCAGGCCCCACCCTCGACCCCTTTTCAAGGGACCGCCGATCCCCGGTGGGTCCTGGCGGTTCGTACCGCTGAGATGCTGGAAGGCACCGTCCTGAGTCCGGAAAGGCGGGAGCGCATCGTTCGCATGGCCAAGCTGTTCGGCCTGACCGCATTCGACGCCAACATGATCATCGCCATCGTGCAGGATCAGGCACGCCGGGGCATCGCTCCGCACCTGTGCCCCGCAGCCGGGGAAGCCCAATTACGGATGATCTCCCCCCCCGCTCAGACGTCGCTGTGGAAGGTGCTCCGTTCGCGCTACGGCACCAGGGTATTATCCATTATGGGAGTGATCCTGTTTATCGAAGTCTGTCTGCTGTGGTGGGCGTTTTAG
>CAZJCN010000358.1:0-2922 GCA_964544195.1 uncultured Phycisphaeraceae bacterium
AGGACGAATCGATCAACGACGCACCCAAACACCGTGCCGTAGTCGGCGGGGGAGGACGATAGCCATGCGAGTTTCTTTCAGTCATCGCCGAATCTTCATCGCGCCGGTGGTAATTCTTGTCGGCCTGTTCTGCGGACCTCATGCCCACGCCTCCGCCATGTTCCAAGGTTTGGGCGACCTGCCGGGCGGGGCGTTTGCTAGCTCAGCGAAAGCAGTGTCAGCGGACGGGAAGGTTGTTGTAGGAGGGGGGCAGACACCGGATGGTTTACAGGCATTCCGCTGGACGTCGATAGAGGGCATGGTTGGTCTTGGTGATCTTCCCGGGGGAAACATAATCAGCAATGCGTTAGACGTATCCGGCAATGGTGAGGTTGTCGTGGGCGTCAGTCACTCGGCGTTGGGTGCCGAGGCCTTCAGGTGGACCGCGACAACAGGGATGCAGGGGCTTGGTGATCTGCCGGGGGGAGCCTTTTCGAGTTGGGCATCAGGGGTTTCTTGGGATGGATCAGTCGTCGTTGGCCGGAGTGCGGTTGGCCCCCAGACAACCGATACGGAGGCTTTTGTGTGGACCAGCGGCTCGGGCATGATCGGGTTAGGGGATTTACCGGGCGGATCTTTCGATAGCATGGCAAGCGATGTTTCGGCCGACGGCTCGGTCATCGTGGGCAGAGGGTCGATCGAACACAACGGCAACAATTACTCTCAAGCCTTCCGCTGGACCGCGTCGGGGGGAATGGTCGCGTTGGAGGGTTTATCGACCGAGGCTGTCGCCGTGTCTAACGACGGCTCCGTCGTGGTAGGGACAACCGTGGATCCTTTGGGGTGGATCACAGGCGTGGTTTGGCCTGAAAGTGGTACGTTGACCTATCTGGATACGCCCGTCACCCCGTATGACCAAACGCTACCGTTCGACCTTTCCGGGGATGGCTCGGCCATCGTGGGCCTGGCTTTTACGAGCCAGGGGCCTCAGGCGGTGATTTGGGATTCCCCGAACAATGCCCGGCTGTTGCAGGACGTCCTGACCGACCTGGGCCTGGACCTGACCGGCTGGACGCTGGAGTCCGCCACCGGCATCTCGGACGACGGGCTGACGATCGTCGGCACGGGGATCAACCCCGCCGGCCACAGCGAGGCCTTCATCGCCCGCCTGCCCGAACCGGCCACCATCACCCTGCTCGCCCTCGCCACCCTCACCGCCGCGAGCCGACGCAAACACTGACCGCCATGAAGAACAGGCCGACTTATTGGACGCCCACTCCTATGGGAGTGGTGCGTGGACTATACTTGCTCAGGTGTATTTATTCGCTCCTAGATGGGACACAATTGCTTGCGCAAACTTGTCCCCATTTACCTACACGTTTCCAAGAGGTGGCCAGTGCCTGAAGTCATCAGTTTCCAAGATGCGATCGCCCAAGCTAAAGGCAAAAAGCACGCTCTTCTCGGCAACGGTTTCAGTCGGGCGTGTCGCAACGACATCTTCGCCTACGACAAGCTGTTCGAAAGGGCCGACTTCACCAAGCTGTCGCCATCGGCCAAGGACGCTTTTGAAGTTCTCGAAACGACGGACTTCGAGATTGTGATGGAAGCCCTGAAAAGAGCATCGAAACTGGTCAAGCTGTACACCAACAAGGAGCACAGCGACTTGGCCGAGCAGTTCGAAAAGGACTCGGATGGCTTGCGTGAAGTGCTGGTGTCAGCTATCGCCGACAGCCACCCCGAACGACCTGGCGACATCAACCTTGAACAGTACCAAGCATGCAGGCAGTTCCTGGCTAACTTTGATGACATCTACTCCATCAACTACGACCTGCTGTTGTACTGGGCACTGATGCAGGACGAGATTAAGCCGGAGGTCGGCCATGACGACGGCTTTCGACAGCCGGATGAGGGTCCACAACCATGGGTATCGTGGGACAGCAGTGCCCATGGCCAGAACGTGTATTACCTGCACGGTGCCTTGCACATCTATGAAGCTGGGTCCGAAATACAGAAGTACACCTGGTGCAATACAAAGCTGGCTCTGATCGATCAGGTTCGGACCGCATTGGAAGACGAGAAGTACCCGCTGTTCGTCGCGGAGGGCTCATCCGACCAGAAGATGGCCCGGATCATCCGAAGCAGCTTCCTCGGCAGGGCCTACCGCAGCTTTGAGAACATCGGCGGGTCGCTCTACGCCTACGGCCTGTCGATGGCTGAGAGCGACGCCCACATCCTGCGAGCCATTGCCCGCAGCAAGGTCGAGAAGCTGTTCGTCTCGGTCTATGGCGACCCGGACGAAGATGCCAATCGTGCCATGATCGAGCGAGCATCTCGCCTGCCGGAAGATCGCCAGGCAGCACGCCGCCGCAAGAAACTAGACGTCGTCTTCTACGACGCCGCAAAGGCAAAGGTATGGGGCTAAAGCTCAGAGGAACAAACGAAGGTCTAAGTAAGTCCGGGTAAGAAAAAAGGACGGAGTACATTTAAAGAGTGCAGCTTATGGCACGCCCGAGCCTCGGGCAACTGGACCATGTACGACGGCAGCGTGCAAAATATGTGTTTGCTTGAGACGCTCGACCCCGACTGCTACTGGCTGGAATAACCCGCCGAACCCGGCACATACGCCGACCACCGATACTTGGTCGCCGCGGTCTATCGTTAGATCACCCCGGCCATCCAACCTGCTCGTCTTATCGAGATGCTCTTTCGTGACGCGAACGCGCGCACAAAACCGCGCTTCTCGGCCGAAAAATCGGAACACCCATCGAAAATCGTTACCCCTTGCGCCATCAACACATCGCACAAAGCACGGCAATGGAATAGTCGCGTTCGTGCGCGCAAACGCGGGTTTTCGCCCAATAGTGGAGGCACGACGAAAAGCGAAACGTTTGTTCGTGTCTGCCGACAAGTTCACGCCGGCGTGGCCGGCTGTCGCTGAGTATC
>CAZJCN010000359.1:0-2919 GCA_964544195.1 uncultured Phycisphaeraceae bacterium
CGCTTGTTGCAGGAGGTCGGCAGACGGATGCCTACCCGTTCCGCACAATCAAACAGCGACTCGCCCTCCCGCGAGGTAACCGATGTCCCGTTGATGGTGACGGTGGCCGGCATGTACGTATTCCGGATCATTAATGATAAGCCTTAAAGGTCTTCTTCGCTAAACAGTTCCATGATGATGTCGGCCTGCCTGAAGCCCGCCTCTTCCTGCGACTCGCCCTCAGCCGGTCGGCCGGCAGCCAGTGCCTTTTTAACCACCTTCAGGTACCGCGAGTCCTCGTCGAGCAGGTGAAGGTTCTTCTCCGGGTTGCCGAGGATATAGTCCAGCCCTTGTGCGTGGGCGAGGGTGATGTAGGCGTTCTCGACCCCCTCCCGGATGTCCTTTGGCAGGCCGAACGAGAAATTCGTCAGGCCGACGGAGATGTGAATCCCCTCCAGGTCGGGGTCCTGTCGGATCAGCTCCATCGCGTCCAGACCCATATTGACCAGGCCATAGGTGTCCGCAGAGATCGGCGCCAGCCCCGGATCGACGATCATGTCGTCATTCTTTCGACCGGCTTTTTCTCGCAGCAGCTTGACGTGGTGCTTCGTCGCCTCGTAGACCTCCTGCGCTGACATACACTGCGCCCCGCCCCCGTCCACGAACTTTTCCGAGGCCATGATGATGACCTTGGTGTCATACTTACCCACAAGTCGGATCATGCCGTCGAGATCTTCCCGCGACGCCGCTACCGAATTGAGGATCGGCTGATTGTTATCCGTGCGCTTGTAGATCTTGAGTGCCGCTTCATGAAACGCCACGTCAGGATTGTCGAAACTGATCGGCGTGTCGGTCGCCTCCTGGATCGCGGGGATGAGCGTGGGAAGAAACTCGAGCATTTCTTCCATCTTGACCATCATGCGCTGAGTGCCGTCGATGTTCAGCGTGAGATAATCCGCGCCCAGTTCGGTCTGCAACCGTGCAAGCTCCTGATACTTGGCGGTGTCTCGTGCCTGAAAAGCCCGTGCCGCCCGGGCGAAGGAATTGTTCATCAGCTCGCCGATGAGCTTGAACGGCCGTTGTGTTTTCAGTTGGGCTGTCGTCTCGGTCGTCGTCATGGTGTCACCTATTGTTCTGATTGATTTCGGGCTTGGGTTGCTGCTTATGAGGGTTTCGAGCGTGATGGTCGACACGTCGGAACGTATTCCCCCAGCTGGAGGTGCCGCGAAGAGCCTGATCCTGGATGACCGGAGCATGATCGAGTAAGGCCATCTCTCGGCCATCCACCTTGGCGCGGTCATAGGCCCGAGCCCAGATACACTCGTTGTCGTTGATCTCGCATCGCCCGAGGCGGGTTCCACCACACGGGCCGTTGCGCTGATTCTTCACACACGCCGACTCGGGGCACAGGTAACCGATATCAGGCAATGAACAGTCACCGCAGTCTTTGCAGCCGAACATCACGGCCTTAGTCACATGCTCAAGCACCCGTAACGGGTAAGGCCCCTGGGCAGGATCCTTTGATCGGCTGTAAAGTTTTTCGCCTAAAGAAAAGCAGGTGGTGCCCGGTGTGAACACCGTGTCATGGATCGCCTTGCTGATACGGTATCCCAAGGTCACGTTGTGGGTTGGCCGGCGTTCTGCCAGGGACCGTTCGTATTCCGGATTCAGGCGGGTCGTATCCACCAACCCGGTGTCCGGATCGAGAGCAAAGTAGAAAAACTCTCCCGGGCGAGAGAAGGAAATCTCCTTGGCAAAAGTCTTCCAATCATCCTCTGCAAAGCTTTCCGCAATCCGCAGAACGGTATCGACGTCTTCAGCCCGGTCGACACCGCCGAGATAGACACCACGGTATCCCAGCCCCTTGAAGATCGCGGTCTGTTTCGCAGCCAGCTCCAGGAAAAATCGACGCCCTTTGTCGGGCGACTTTTCAGCCTTTTCACAGTAAGCCAGAAATTCGTCCGAAACGATCACGCCGGGGATCCGCCCCTTGTGAAAGAATCGGGCAATCGGACCGCTCATGACAAACACGTTGCCGATCAACGGCACATCACCCAAGCCGTGCGTCTGCATGTACCCGATCATCTCGGCGTACTTCTTGGCATCGAAGCCTATCTGGTTGATGATGAACCGGGCGCCGCACTCGATCTTTTTTCGCAGCTTCAGGTACTGAGGGATGACCTCGTTTTCATGGATCTTGAAATTGGTCGCCACGGCACCGAGATAGAATCTTGTTCTGGCCAGCGAACGGGACGCGCCATTGGGAAGCTTGACACCCAATCCCCGATTCATTTCATTCAACAGCGTCAGCAGGCCGACCGAGTCGATGTCAAAGACGGGCTTGGCTGCGCCGGAGTAACCGTTGATGGGGTAATCCCCGGTCAGGGCCAGGATGTTGTGAAAGCCTTCGCTGGCAAGATGCCACGCGGTGCTTTCCAATCCATTCCGATTGAAATCCTTACAGGACAGGTGAATGACCACCTCTTTGCCGGCGTAGAGGATGGGCTTGCCCAAAGCGCTGGGGCCGAGCTGGGGATTGCCGCCGGCGTTATCCGTGATTGACACCCAGTCGATCCGCGGGTCCACCGCCAATTCATTGGCAAACGCGCGGGCCCGGATGGCCTTGCTCTCGTCCATCGTCCCGCGCGTCGTGACCAGCTCCACCCCACAGGCGAAGTGTTGCCGATCAGACAGGATGTCGGATAACGGTGTCATGATTACTTCACGGCTTGAAGTTCCGACAGATCTCGACCATAAGCTTGATATTGTCAGGGTTCACCGGCGGGGCGACGGAACAGGCGGATGAAAGGATGAAGCCCTGCATCTGCCGACCCGCGATCTCCAGGATCTCGGTCACGTCCTGCGTGACCTTCTCCCTGTCGCCTCGCAAAAGCGTATTGACGGGATCGACGTTGCCCTTGATGAAAATCTTGCCGTTGA
>CAZJCN010000360.1:0-2910 GCA_964544195.1 uncultured Phycisphaeraceae bacterium
AGCATGCGGATCGTTTCGACCACGTCCTGCATCGTGTTGATGTTGTCGTTGACCAGCACCACTTTCCATGGCGGGAGCTTGTCTTGCTTCGGGCGGGAGGGTTGTCGGACCGGTGCGGCGGTACGGGTGGAGGACGGCGTTTTCATTGGAACGGTGGGGTTCTTTTCTTCAGACGGCTGAGAAGGGCGGGCGGGTTCCTGCGGCTCGGACATGGCTTTCTCCTTTCCACACAAACAAGTTCGCCCCTGACCGGATAGACGACAGGCCTTAGGGCAAGCCCGGATCGTCAGCCGCGTCCATGCTGTGTCTCGCGCGGGTCGAAGGCCGGCCGCACGCGATCCTATGTCGACGATTATACCAAAAGACTGATCGAGCGGGCCCGATCACACCGCAACCGACCGCCTGTCAATCTGGGTAAACTGTGAGCGGGCGTCACGTCAGGAAAAGAACATTGACCCACGATGGAAATGGCAATCCAATGGAGCCAGCCGGGATCGAACCGGCGACCTCCTGCTTGCAAAGCAGGCGCTCTCCCAGCTGAGCTATGGCCCCGCACCCGCGACAGTATATCGACCCGATCGCTCCCGCCAAGTTAATACCCGTAATACCCTGTTTCCGAGGACGCTTGAACTCTGGCATACGACTCATACCCCGCCAGACCCGCCGACAGCAACCACAGGCACGTACTGACCACCATCCCGATCACCATGCGTCGCCTGGCTTTGCGCCCGTCCCCGGCCATCAGGCTGAGAACCCCGACCCCGGCAGGGGCAAGGCCCAGCACGCTCCCTACGATATGCGTCGAAACCGGGTGCTGCATCGTCCAGCCGAAGTGCCAGTGATACACCAGCATCCCATAAAGCAGGGGCACCACCAGGTCGACAACGACACCGTCACACCGTGTGTCGCGACGGAACACCATCACCAGCCAGCCGGCCCCCAGCACCACCGCCAGCGAGGCTGTCAGTTGACCGCCAGCCAGATATCCCGACGCCATCGTCACCCCCGCCAACATGGCTGATGTCATGCCCAGAACAAACAAGGCTGTTCTGCTTCGGCCGGCCGTACACAACCGGTGCATCAGCCACCAGATCAGCCAGACACCCAGCCCAAGCCCCGCCCACCAGACGTAGGCCTGTGTCTGCGTCCATGTATACGGGATCAGCGGATAGGTCAGCAGGGGGGCGACCCCCATAGCCACCACGAAACGCATCAGATGCAGAACCGGTCTCGGGATGGGACGGATCAGGCTCAGCCAAGCCGCCACCATCCCCACGGGCAGCACCCCAGCCAGCAACCAGTTCGGGCCTTGCATCGGTCGCCAAGGCGGCATCCCGGTGATCGCCAGCATCCCGCAGGCCGTGGCGACACCAAGACCGAGCACCATCCGCGCCTGTCCCCAGCCGGTGACCTTGCCACGTCGTTTTTCGATGAAACCGCACACCCATACCGTCAGCGCCCCCAAGGCCGCCGGCAGCAGCAGTCCCCAAAATACCCAAGCCGGCTCGATCACTGTCGGATCGCCTCGAAGCTGATGATCAACGTCACTTCGTCCCCCACCGGGCCGATCATCTTGTCCATGCCGAATTCGCTGCGCTTGATCGTGAACGTGGTTTCCAGCCCGATCCGATGGTTGCCCCACGGGTCGTCGCCTTCACCCACCTTGGTCAGCACCACGCTCAAAGGCTGCGTCACGCCGTGCAGCGTCAGGTCGCCTGAAAGCGCCAGGCCGTTGTCGGTTTCACTGATTTCGCTGCCTCTGAATGTGATCACGGGGAATTGTTTGGCATTGAAAAAGTCCGGACTGCGCAGATGGTCGTCACGTTTGGCGTTGTTGGTGTCGATGCTGGCCGTCGCCACCGTAAACTCAAAGGCCGAGTCTTCTCCCGTGTTTAATGAACCTTTGATGTCGTTGAATCGGCCGTACTGATGGCTCAGCCCGTCGAAATGGCTGACCTTGAACATCACCGCGGCATGGGCCGAATCCAGTTCCCAGCTTTCCGCATGAGCGGTGGTCACGGTCAAGGTCAGCACAGCCAGTAACGCCAGTGGACAGGTCAAACGGCACATAGTCGTCTCCTCTTTAGATGGTGTCATTGTTCAATGGGTCGTGTCATCAGAACACTTCACGACTCGGGATTATTCCCCTGACATGGTACGATGGATGCCATTACCGGTTCGTTTATCAAGCCAATCAAGGATCATACCGAGCTTGGGAGTGATGAAATGCAGCCACCCGGGACACGTCTATCAATGGGCCGATCACGATGCAGGAAAGGACAATATTGGGTGTTCGTTCTGGCCTGTGTTTCACTCGTCTCCTGCAGCCGGGTCTATTACGGCACATGGGAAGCCCTGGGCATTCACAAACGGGACATCATGGTCGATCGCGTGGAAAGCGCCCGGGATGATCAGGAAGCCGCCAAGGAGCAGTTCGCCAGTGCGTTGGAGCGGTTTTCAGCGATGTTCCAGTTCGAGGGCGGCGATCTGGAGGCGCGTTACAAGGCTTTGAAGTCTGAATTAGAGGCCAGTGAGGCGAAGGCTGAAGCGGTCAGCAATCGGATCGACGCGGTCGAAGACGTAGCCGAGGCGTTGTTCCGGGAATGGGAAGCCGAACTTGAGCAGTACACCAACGCCGACCTGCGTTCCGCCAGCGAGAAACAGCTGCGCAAGACCCGCGCCCGGTACGATCAGATGATCACAGCCATGCGTAAAGCCGAGAGCAAGATGCAGCCGGTCCTCGCCGCTTTCCGTGACCAGGTTCTGTTCCTGAAGCACAACCTCAACGCCCGCGCGATCGCATCAATCCAAGGGACCGCCGGCGAACTGGAATCCGACGTCACCCGACTCATCAGCGAGATGGAAGCATCCATCCGTGAAGCCAACGCCTTCATCGAAGCGATGGGGCAC
>CAZJCN010000361.1:0-2901 GCA_964544195.1 uncultured Phycisphaeraceae bacterium
CTGGCCACATCCAACCCGAGTTTGCGCGCCAGTGCGATCGCTTCGCAGACTCCGGTCAGGTTGCAGACCACCGCGACCTGGTTACATGCCTTGCAGGCCTGCCCGGCTCCAGATTCGCCGACATGGACGATGCTTTTCCCGACCGCCTGAAGGATCGGCATTACACGAGACACCGCTTCAGAGGGTCCGCCGACCATAATGCTCAAGGTTCCGGCCTTCGCGCCGACGTCGCCGCCGGATACGGGAGCGTCGAGAAGCGTCACCCCCTGTTCGGCCAATCTTTCAGCAAAGGTCCTGGCGGCAACGGGATTGATGGTGGAATGGTCGATCACGATCAGTCCCGGTTGGGCACCGCACGCGATACCATGCTCCCCAAACAGCACGGCTTCCACATCCGGTGTATCGGTCACATTGATACACACCACCTCTGTCGTTCGGGCGATATCCTCTGGAGATCTGGCCTGATGCGCGCCTAATTCGAGGAGAGGGTCACACCGGCTGGCTGTCCGGTTCCATACGGTGACATCAAAACCAGCACGGACAAGATTCGAGGCCATAGGCGCACCCATGATCCCCAAACCGATGTATCCGACCCGTCTGATCAGCTCTGCGTTAGTCTGTGGTGATTGTGTGTTCATGCCTTAAGTCTAACGCATACTTAATCGGATCATCTCGTATCAAGGAGATTCTCCAAGTCGAGATACCAAAACGCCCGACCTGTGAGAGTCGGGCGTGTCGATGACGTGTCTGGTAAGTAAGCAGTTCCGGAAATCAGGATCAGTCAACGGAGGTTTCACCCGCCTTCGGGTGGCGAACGATATCATTGGACTGATTCCGCTCACGGAACTGAAGGGCCTGCCGTTGCAGGCGCATCCGCTCCTTGAAATCATCCATCAGGTACCAGTCGCGCCAGTCGGTGATGCCGGCGGCCTTGGCGTCGGCGGGGTCGATGGTCCGGCCGGGCGTGACCTTGCCGGTGACGGGATCGATCCGGCTGCCCAAGGTGATGGGTTTACCGGTGGTGAAGGCCAGGCGGTAGGCCCGTTCGACCTCGGTCAGGCCGTCGTCGTCAACGGTGGTGATCTGTACGGCCTTGTCCGAGGCGGGCACGCTGGCCATCGCCAAAGTATTCGTTCTGCGGGCGCGTGTGTTACTTTGCTTCGAGGGTGATGTCGAAGGCGTAGCGGTGACAACCGGCGAAGGAACGGGCTTGGTGGTTCCCATCAACGCCAACCGTTGCTCAGCGATCCCGGCCTGGATTTCCCGGCGGATCGTTGACCGAAGCTCATCCATGCCCGCGATCGATTTACTACGGATTTCGCGGAGCACCTGGCGCAGTGCCTCGTTATCGCTGTCTGACTGTGATGCGGCTAGCAGTTCGTAGATCCGGTCGAGACGCTCGTCGGCTTTCTCCTGTTCGGAAAGAGCCAGGCTCAACTGATCCATCAGCGCCCGGGTGTCCTGGGCTTCGATGGAGGCGGCGTCCAGTGCGACCGCGATGCGTTCCAGCAACGGCCTGGTTTCGTCAAAGCGGGTCGTTACGGCTTGCGCCACCGCCTCGGCAAGCTGTTCGGTGGTCGGGGTGGTTTCCAGCTTCCTGGAAAGCTCATCCAGCTTTACCAAGGTGTCGGGGTCTTGTACACCAGCCTGAACCTCACGAACGGCTGCGAGCACTTCGCTGAAGTCCATCGACTGTTGCAACTGTCCGATCGCATTGCTCAGTACCTCGGCCGTGTGATCCGATTGGGCTGCGATCAGCGACTCGATCCGGGCCAGTTGGTCAGCGGTCGGTTTCGCGTCTGCGAATGCCTGATCGATCAACTGCTCGGTCTGCTGAGACTGTTCGGCCAAGGCCTGTCGCAGCGGCGAGATCAGCGCCTCGGCATCGGGCATGCCGGCGACTTGCGATTCGATGCGGGTCAGGAGCGACTCGATCCCCTGACGGTCTTGTGCCAGTGCCAGTCGAACCTCGTCGACGACCTTATCCACGGACGGGCGGGCTTTGAGTTCGGCAGCGATCGCTTCGAGCTGATCGAGAACCCGGGCGTCGAGGTCAGGTTGTGCCTGCGCCAGTTCGATCTGGCGCTGCAACGTCGCCATGGCGGATTCGTTCGCCTGTGTCGCGGCAGCCAAAGCCTGCAGGTGCGGCATCAGGCTGGCGGTCTGTTCGGCCTGCCGGGCAACCATATCCCGGACCTCGGCCAATGTGATCCATTGGGCGGACTGGGATTCCACCTCAGCAAGGATGCCGTCGAGGCGCGCCCGACTGGCGGCGTCCATCTGTGCCAGCGCGGTTCGAAGCTCGCCGACCTGCTTCAGGTCATCGCCTTGGCTGTGCAGCGCCGCGAGGATCTGATCGAGCTTCGGTGTGCTTTGGTCGCCCAGTTCGTTAACCTGTTCGAGGATCTGCTCGGTCCGGTCGGCCATGGCCAACTGCGTTTCGGCAGCACGGGACTGTATGTCGACCGCAGCCAGCGCGGCATCTTCCACGCGATCCTGCGAGGCGATTAAGGTTTGCGAGAGTGTTTGATGACTCTTGACGGTTTGTTGATAGATCCATGCGCTGCATCCGATGGCGAAACCGGCGGCGGCCAGCATCGCTAAAGTGGCAGGACGTGGAACATACCGTCGCCATGTGGGCAGATCACGCCAAGCTTCACTTCGGCTGGGCTGTTCACCCAGCAGGCTCAGCCGTTCGTGTTGCTCGGCTGACATACGGGCCACAACGAACTCGGTTCGGCCGATCCTGACTCGGTCGCCGTCGTTGAGCGGATGTTTGCCTTCGATGAGGATGTTATTGACTCGGGTGCCGTGCCTTGACGCGAGGTCTCGGACATACCAGCGGCCGCCTTCGCATTTGAATCGGGCATGCTGACGGGAGGCCTTGCCGTCGCTGAGGCG
>CAZJCN010000362.1:0-2899 GCA_964544195.1 uncultured Phycisphaeraceae bacterium
GAAGCCGCGCGCGATGCCGCCTGGCGTGGGGCCCAACGCCGCAAGGACGGCCTGGACTCATTCAAGAGCGTCTACAGCATCTTCGTCTCACGCGTGGACGTCTACACCGAAAAGCGCGTCCCCAGCCTTTCTCCCGCTGCACAGGGCCTGGTCGGGATCGTCAACGCCAAACGACTCTGGCAGAACAATCAAGCGTTCTGGAAGGACAAGAACCTCAAGCTGCAGCAGGAGATCATCTTCGCCTCGACGGGCACCAAGAAGCCCGAAGACCCGGCCGACAAGTATGTCGAAGCACTGGCGGGCAGTGACATCCAGACCAACCCCCCCGCCACCAACGACGCCGTGCAGAAGATGGGTAAGACCTACACCCGTACCGTTGACATCATGCCGCCTCAGGAAGTACTCGACGAGATCGACGCCAAGGTGGATCAGGATGTCATGGAACAGACCCTCATGGAAGAGGGCCTGGCGAAGTTCGCCGACCCGCAAAAAGCATTGATCGAGCTGATCGCCTCCAAGCGGAACAACCTCGCCGCTGCCTGACGACTTATTCCAATCTTCTCCAACGATCTCACAGGGCCGTGCCTGCTTGGCACGGCCTTGTTCATTTATGGTTGCCATGCGGTACGTTCGCGGGTATACCCCAAAACAGTTCATCGAGTCGGAGCGGTTCATGTCGTATCTGCTGGCACTGGATCAGGGCACCACCAGTTCACGGGCGATCGTGTTTACTGAAGACGGCCGACTACTCGCCTGTGCTCAACGCCCCTTCCAGCAATACTTCCCCAAGCCCGGCTGGGTCGAACACGATGCCAACGAAATATGGGCCACCCAGGCGGCCGTTATTACCGAAGTGTTGGCCAAAGCCAATCTCTCCGGGCGGGACATCGCCTGCGTCGGGATCGCCAACCAGCGTGAAACCACCGTCGTCTGGGATCGTAAGACAGGCCAGCCGATCTGCCCCGCGATTGTCTGGCAGGACCGTCGGACCGCGCCTATGTGCGATCAACTCCGCGCCAAAGGTCTGGAAGAAACGTTCCGACAACGCACCGGCCTGGTCCTCGATGCGTACTTTTCCGGAACCAAGCTCGCTTGGATTCTCGACCAAGTCCCCGACGCCCGCCAACGTGCCGAAGCAGGCGAACTGGCGTTCGGCACGATCGATTCCTGGCTCGTCCATAAACTCACCAACGGCCAACACCACCTCACCGACCCGTCCAACGCCTCACGCACCCTGCTCTACAACCTCCACGACTGTCGATGGGACGACGAGTTGCTGTCTGCCATGAATATCCCGCGCCGGGTTCTGCCCAAGGTCGTCCCCAGCAGCGGGCAACTCGCCGAGATCACCGGCCTGGCAGAACTCAAAGGCATCCCTATCGGCGCGATCATCGGCGACCAACAAGCCGCCACGATGGGACAGCTCTGCACCAAGCCCGGCCTGGCCAAAAACACCTACGGCACCGGCTGCTTCCTGCTGGCCAACACCGGCAACCAACCCATCGGTTCCGATCACCAGCTCCTGACCACCATCGCATGGTGTCATAACGAGATGACGACCTATGCGCTCGAAGGCAGCGTGTTCGTCGGCGGCGCTGTCGTGCAATGGCTCCGCGACGGGTTGGGCCTGATTCAACGATCCGAAGAAATCGAGGTGCTGGCACAATCCGTCCCCGACACCGACGGCGTGTTTTTCGTCCCCGCGCTCACCGGGTTGGGGGCTCCGCATTGGGACCCCTATGCCCGAGGAACGATCGTCGGCCTGACCCGTGGCACCACGGCCGCCCACCTCGCCCGCGCGGCATTGGAAGGTATCGCGTTTCAGGTCGCCGACCTCGTGGACGCCATGACCAGTGACACCGGCCAGCCCATGCTGGAACTGCGAGTGGACGGCGGCGCTTCGGCCAACGATCTGTTGATGCAGATCCAGGCCGACATCCTGCAGACCCCGGTGGTACGTCCCAGACAACTGGAAACCACCGCGCTCGGTGCCGCGTATCTCGCGGGGCTGGGCGCCGGCGTGTACCCGTCGATCGACGAGCTTCAGTCACATCGGCAGATCGAACGCACGTTTGAACCAGAAATCAGCCCGCAACAGGCCTCCGACATGCGACAGCGCTGGCGCGAAGCAGTAGAACGAGCACGGGGTTGGGCCGTGGAGAGCCGGAACTGATTCAGCCTGTTTAGCGTCCGGCCGACACGATTTATCGCGTCGCCCAGTGCATCCCTCGTCGAACGATCTCTCGCGCAGTCGGCTCGTCGAAATCCTGATAGGTATGCCCCCAGCAGGCGCCGAAGACCTTGCCCTTGCCCCAGGTCTTGGTCCAGGCATAAGGCATCACCGTGCCGGGCTTGTACAGATTCGCGTCGCCGAACTCGCCGGTGAACGTCGTGGTGCAAAGCACATGCACACCCGGATCGAAGTGGCAGTAATACTGCTCGGTCTTGTTTAGTGTAAAGTTGCTCAGCCCCTTCGTGATCGGGTGCTCGGGATCAACAATCCTGACCTCGTAGCTCGCATCGCAGTTGCCCGGATGGCTGACCCACTGCGCCCCGGTCATCCACTGGTACTCCGTGTTCGTTCGGAAAGAATCGATCATCCCCCCGTGGAACCCCGCGACGCCGGCCCCGTTCCGAACAGCCTGGTCCAATCCCTGCCATTGCTCATTGCTGATCTCTCCCATCGTCCACATCGGCACGATCAGATCCACCCGCGACATCAGATCGGTATCCAGGTACGCATCAAGCGTGTCTTTCAGTACGACGTCGTAACCATCCTGTCGCAGAACCTCCGCGAACAGCTCAGCGGACTCTTTGGGCGTGTGTCCGTCCCAGCCGCCATACACAATCAGGGCTTGCTTGGCCATTTTAGACTCCGTGGTATGGTGATTAACGGGCT
>CAZJCN010000363.1:0-2882 GCA_964544195.1 uncultured Phycisphaeraceae bacterium
TGCGCGCCGACGATGAGGCGGGGTAAACTGTTCGGCGAAGATGCGGGGGGATTAGTCCGGTTAGTTCGCGGATAGAGTTACCGCTGTATGACGAGGTGATTGGTCCATGAAACGTATGAGTGTGATCTGGATGGTGTTGTGGTTCGGGTTGTCGTGTCCGGGCATGGTGTTGGGGGACGAGGGCGGCTCGTCGTCGTCGGCCGGGACCGAGACGGATGGAGAGACGATCGACCTGTCCGAGTGGGAGCTGGTGTGGGAGGATGATTTCGATTATCCCGATGCGCAGTTGGACGAGCGTTGGGAATCACAGAACGGGCCGAGCCATCACATCCTGTGCAGCCGATGGCGTGAGAACGTGGTGGTTCGCGACGGGGTGTTGCACCTGATCAATCGGAAGGAAAACCGCGGCGGACAGGCGTGGACGTCGGGAAGCATCTGGACGAAGCGGAAGTTCAAGTACGGCTACTTTGAGTGTCGTTATCGTTACGCGGAAGATTCGGCTGGTATCGAACAGCGGCCCGCATTTTCATATCCGCGAGTTTCGTGTTTATGGTGTCAACGACGGGGTGTACCCCGACCCGCTGTCGGAGACCGCGGACCGGGACGTGCCGGGGCTGGTCAACCATGCGCGTGACCCGGGTGTGGTGATCACGGCGAGCGGGACGTACAACGACAAAACCGAGCCGAAGCACGCGGCGGACGGTTCGATCGCCACGAGCTGGATCACGCAGCCGACGGGAGAACGGTGGATTCAGTTTGAATGGCCGAAGCCGATCACGGTGGGTTGCCTGCAGTTTGTTAACGGCTGGCGGGACGGGCGCGGGGAATGGAACGGGTTGCTCTATGATTTCAAGGTCCAGTATCACGACGGTGAAAAGTGGGCGGACCTGTCGAGCCTGGACGTCGGTTCATCGGTGAACTTCGGCAACACGTATCACTTGTTCGGCCTGGAGTGGAACGAGCGGGAGCTGGTGTTTTACCTGGACCGCAAGGTGATCCGTCGTGTGCCGAATCATTTCTGTTACAGCGAAGCGCCGATATTTCTGAGTCTGGCGATCATCAAGTGGGACGGTCCGGTGCTGGACACGATCGACGGGACGAGCATGAAGGTGGATTGGGTGCGGGTGTACCAGCCGAAGGGAGCGCGTTAGGGGCGGTGCGAGTCCCGGGCGGTCATTTCAGCCAGAATTATTGAGTGGGTGTCGCTGTCCCGGGCAGGTTCGGGTGCGGGTTTATCATGTGCGCGGCGGGGTCAGGGTGGCTGTAACACCTTGCCCGGTCATGTTTATTGTCAATTGTTGACATTCCACAGAAAACCCGTATAGTGATATGCACGGGTGATTGATGTCAGCGTTGTCTGATTCGTTTCTTTTCGATTCTCATCTGTTTCTCATTTGTTTTCGGTCAGTTCTGACCTTTTAACCAAGAGGAGGAAAATGTTATGAGATATTTGCATGGCGGCTTGATGGCCGCGGGCGTGGTCGTTTTGTTGTCAGGGCCGGCCTCGGCGCAGGTGGTGGTGGATACGCAGTTCTCGGCGGCGGAAGGCTACGTCAACGGGCCGTTGGGGCCGCATCCGGACCCGAATGACCCGAACGTCATTCTTCCCGGGCAGTTGGACTGGGGTGGTCAGCCGTTCACGCTGGTCGATCTGAGTGTGGGCAAGAACGGTGATGGTGGTCTGGTCGGCGACCCGGTCAACTTTGTCGGTTGGGTGCGCAATGCGTATTCCCGCGGGTTCAACGGCAGCACGAACTTTGATCCTTCGACGGCGACACGATCATTCATGCCGGGCGATCAGATCAAGATCACGTTCGATTACCAGTTCACGCTGTCGCAGATGAGCATCCCGAATGTGCCGCCGGACGACCCGTTGTACAACGGCGGCCTGCCTGAGAAGGACAACTTCATGGCCCACGTCGGTTGGCGTGGGACCGGGCCGAGCGCGGCAAACAATTTTGAAACCGAACCTGATCAGGGCATCGGCTTCACGTTCGAGTTCGGCGACATCAATCCGGATCGCGGCGGACGGTTCGAGATCTTCCCCGATCGGGAGGACGCCAACTTCTGGAACAACGGCGGCAACGATTCGGACCCGACCGTGACCGGCGTGGTGCTGGACGGGATCGACATCGGGTTGAACCCCGCGGCCGACCCGAACCTTGACGGCGGCAACGGCCTGGGCGTGGCGGACTTCACGTCGGACTGGCTTCGCTTCGAGCACACGACGACATACCTGGGCGACAATGTCCCCGGCTTCGAGGGCTTCAGCCTGTGGCAGGTCGAAGGCTCGCTGTTCAAGTTCACCAACCTGGATACGGGGCAGACCTGGAACTACACCGGCAGTGACACCGAGCTGTTGCAGATCTGGGCGACGCCCAACAACGACGCGTTCCCGGCGTTTTATACCCGGCACAACCAGTACACCGACTTCAGCTACGTGATCGATGCGGTCAAGTATGAGCTGTGTCCGCTTGGCGTCTGTGCGTCACCGACGCTGGACGGCGACCTGGATGGCGACGGTTTCGTTGGTATCGCGGACCTGAACATCGTGCTGGGCAACTGGAACCAGAACGTGACGGCTGGCGACCTGTTGGCGGGTGATCCGTCTGGTGACGGATTCGTGGGTATCGAAGACCTGAACACGGTGCTGGGCAACTGGAACGCTGGTACGCCGCCGTCGGGTTCAGCGGTTCCGGAGCCAGCGACGCTGGCGTTGCTGGGTCTGGGCGGAGTGGCGGCGCTTCGTCGTCGTTGATGCAAGTCAGACAAGTGAGCACGTTGGCCTTGGAGTAACGGCCAAGGTCGGCGTGAGAGTGTGAGATTCGTGTGTCAAACACTGAACCCGGGCGTCGCTCCCACGGCGTCCGGGATTTTTTATG
>CAZJCN010000364.1:0-2858 GCA_964544195.1 uncultured Phycisphaeraceae bacterium
CAAAGGCCTGATTTCGCCTTGGGGCCACGCAGCCTCGAGGCCATCAAGCTCCTGAGGCTGTCGATCACGGACCGGTGCAATCTGCGCTGCGTCTACTGTATGCCTGAAGACGGTATCAGCTTCTATGACAAAAAAGACCTGCTCAGCACCAAGCAGATCCTGGCTGTGGCAGAGGCGGCACGATCCATCGGGATCGACCATTTCAAGCTGACCGGCGGGGAACCAACCGTCCGTA
Source organism: uncultured Phycisphaeraceae bacterium (assembly GCA_964544195.1). Classification (GTDB taxonomy): domain Bacteria; phylum Planctomycetota; class Phycisphaerae; order Phycisphaerales; family Phycisphaeraceae; genus CAZJCN01. The sequence goes on from CAZJCN010000364.1 coordinate 236, forward strand.
GCGACTTGCTCGATATCGTCGAAGGGTTGAAAGCACTCGACCCGGCAGACCTCTCCATGACCACCAACGGCGTATTGCTGCCCAAGCTGGCCAAGGGCCTGAAATCGGCCGGACTGGACCGCCTGACGATCAGTTGGGACTCCATGCGGAATGATGTATTTCAGCAGATCGCCGGCCGACGGGGGTATCAACTTGATGACCTGCGCCGAGGGATCGACGCGGCCATGGAAGCCGGCTTTACGCGGCTCAAGTTCAACGTCGTCGTCATCGGGGGGATGAATGACCGCGAGATCATCGACTTCGCCAGGCTGACCCTCGATCACCCGTGGACCATCCGGTTCATCGAGTACATGCCACTGGGCGACAGCAAACTATTGGCGGATGGGCTGGACACCGCCAAGCTATATACGGTGGACAACGAGCGGGTGATGCGTGAGATCAAGGAGGCGCTGGGACCTCTCAACCCGGTCCCTCGCGGCGATGAGCCCGGCGTCGGGCCGGCAAACGTCTATCAACTTGCCGGTGCACAAGGACGCATCGGTTTTATCTCCGCCATGAGTCGGCCGTTCTGCGAAACCTGTAACAGGCTGCGGCTGACTGCTAACGGCGTCCTACGCGCCTGCCTGTTCGATGGCGGAGAGGCCGACGCCATGCCCGTTCTTTCTCAACCCATACCGGACCGGGAACAGTTGATCCGACTCATGGCTAACTGTGTCGCATTGAAACCCGATACCCACGCCCCTGTCGGCAACCGGGCCATGAGCCAGCTTGGTGGGTAAATCATGCATGTCTGTTCAGCGCTGATTCAGGGGGCGGCCGGTTCATGTTCGGTATCAGAGAACTGATCGATCTCGTTGCCAGCCACATCAACCGCCATGAAGTGCCTGCTGCCAGGCTCAAGTGTGACACGAATCACATGGGAGGCCGACACACTTTTTTCTAGGTACGGCCGTTCTTCAGGTGTGGCTACCGTCCTAGGCTCCACGCCCCATGCCCCGTCACCGACATAAAGCACGCCGTTCGGATCGCGCAGCCCAGCCTTGAGTTTATGAGTGCGCTTATAGGTGTGGTCATGGTGTTCAAACGCGACATCGACTCCGTAACGATCAAACAGGGGAACCCAGTCAAGTCTCGCCTTTTCGCTGTACCGGCCTTCGAACTCGCGGTGAGATGGATAAGCCGGCACATGGTAAGCCGTCATCAGATGTGGTCGATCCGTACGCTCACGCAGGACCTGTTCCAGCCAATCCCGCTGCTCCCCGTCGTGAGCGCAGAGATGGCTGGAATCCAGCAGGACCAACGAAAGGTAGTCGCCGAAATCCATCACGGCGTGTGTGTGTTCAGGGTACAGGCCGTCGAACAGGGCAAGAAACAACGGTGCCCGTTCACGTGGTTGGCCGAAGCTGCCGTCCACCTCGTGATTACCGATAGCGCAGAGCATCGGGATCAGTCGGCCCTGCGAATCAACCATGTTGGCCCGCCATAACCGAAGATAGTCAACCCAGCGCTCCGCTGTTCGACCGTTGGCGTAGGCGCAATCTCCCCCGATCAGGCCAAAAAGCGGGTCCCAACTCGCGGCGATCCTGTGCAGCGGCGCTACCTTCGGCCCGGTACCAACATCACCTCCCTCAGCAAAGACCAAAGATCGGCGCAGAGCAGCCGGTGCCGTGCGGAACCGCAATCCGTCAACTTCGTGTGGTGGTCCAAGGCTCAAGCTGTATTCATGCCCGGGTTCCAACTGGTCAAACTCGACACGATGCACAAACAGGCCGGAGCGGTCACCAAACGGTCTGACCGTGGTATAGGCGAACCACGATGCCTCTGCTTCGACATCCGCTGTCCCCCTGTCGGTCTCAGCAAGGCTGACACACTTCACCTCCACAGGTTGGGGGCGGGTCGCGTTCATCCAGCGTGGCGGCGTGACGTAGCCTATAAGCCTGCCTGTCTCGGCACTCTGCCGAAGGGTGATCGTGCCCCACCTCCTCTGTGACGGTGGTTCGGGTATGAGGATCCGTGCTACCACCCGCCCATCCTCTTCGGTAAATGATGCCTTACCAAGCGTAATCGACCCACTGCACGCAACCACGTGTGTCCCGGTATAAGTCCTATCTGCGTAGATACTGAGTACCGGGGCGTCATTGACGTTGTTCAACTCCGCCTGAACTGACCAGCCGACTTCTTCAGAACTCTCATTCAATCGGATCAGTTGCATGGATTCGGGGTTTTCATGCGCATCGCGAACAATGTGCCAGGAGATCGTTTTCATCGCCTGTTCACCGTCACGATCGTTGATGTAGACCTGAATCGCTGCGGTGATACCTGCTTCGGGATCGATACCCAGATATTTCCAAGGCAAACGGGCTTCGAGCTGATATCCTTGATCGTGTTGAGAAAATGCATACGCGGTGTCGGGCCGACCGGAGGACCGATCCCGTCGATAGTCATAATGCCAATGCCGGGCCTTGGGCCGCTCCGGGTCGCGTCCCGGCGAAAGGATCACCTGATATCGTTGATCGGACCCGACCCCGGTCGAAAAGAACAGCTCCACCGAATCAGCCGACCACAGCTCGCTGGATTTCAACGCTTCAACAGGCCGATCGTCCTGAACACGCACAGCGACCAG
>CAZJCN010000365.1:0-2857 GCA_964544195.1 uncultured Phycisphaeraceae bacterium
CAGGTCCTGCGCGTTGAAATGATCGGTGGCGGTTTTGACCTCGATTTCATCGAGTTTACGACCGGGTTACCCGTCAACACCCCGCCGACCATTACACTCGACAGCGTCACACAGGTCGTTCAGGAAACAGGCGCTGCCGGTGTGTTCCAGGATCAGGGCGGTTATGTCGTCATGGAGGTCGAATCCCATGAGCCGACGGACATCGGCGACTGGGTCCTGCGTAATACCGACCCGACCGGCGCGACCGGGGCTGGGTTCTACGAATGGCAGGGGCCCAACCTGTTCAGTTCCCCCGGGTCCGGCGTGTTGACCTACCGGTTCCGTGTCGAGCAGGCCGGAACGTATCAGATGCGGATCCGCAACCACCGAACCATCTCCTCGGGAGAAGCCGGGGACCAGGAAAACGATGTCTTCGCGAAGATGGACAACGGCGCCTGGATCAAAGTCTATTCCGGGCAGATGAACCAGTGGAACTGGGCCAGTAACTTCGACTTCCACGATACCAAGCCGCCCGCTTCATACGACCTGACCGCGGGCGAGCACACGTTCTACTTATCCGGCCGAAGCCAGTGGTTCCGCATCGACCGGATCGCTCTGTTCCTCTCGTCCCAGCAGTCGGTGGCCCAGAATATCGCCACCCCCGAAGCGCCTCGTTCGAGTGGTGCCGCAAACGTGCTTGGTTATCAGATCGAAACCACCGTCGATGACGATGCCCGCAATACCTATCCGCCGGTCCTGCAGTGGTCCAAGGTGTCCGGCCCGGGCGCGGTGACCTTCGATGACACGACCGCGGAAGACGTATTTGCCAGCTTCGCAGTGGATGGGACTTACACACTCCGACTATTGGCTTTTGACGGTCAGCACTTCGCGTCCCAAGACGTCGTAATCAACGCCACCTCCGTCCCTAATCAAGCCCCCGTGGTCGATGCCGGACTTGATCAGACCATTAAACTGCCGACTGATACCGTGATACTGGACGCGACCGTCACCGACGATGGCCTGCCCACCGGTACAGTTACGTCATCATGGTCCGTCACAAGTGCGCCGGCCGGTGCAACGGTCACCTTCGGTGACGCTTCGGCGGTCGATACCTTGGCGACGTTCAGTGATGCCGGGACATATGTGCTTCGGCTGACCGCGGACGATGGAGAACGTTCTTCGTTTGATGAGGTCACGATCACCGTCAATAATGAATTTGATCCATTGGCATTCAGCCCGACGGACGATGCTTACCTCGAGAACAGCACCCCGTTCGATAATCAGTACCTGAAGGTTGAAAACGCCAGCCGGGTTCGCACCAGCTTTATCAAATTCAATGTCACCGGGCTTAGCGGCGGCGCGATCTCCAATGCGACCCTCCGCTTGAAAGTCGATGGCGATCCCGGTAACGGCACCATCAACGTCTATGCCGGCAGCCACAACAACTGGACCGAAACCACACTTACCAGTGCCAACAGCCCCGCCGCCGGTTCACTGTTGGATTCCGTTTCCGGCAACTACACGGTCGGACAGTGGCTTGAGTTTGATGTGTCGTCGCTGATCGCCGGCAACGGCGTGTATACCTTCGTGATAGAGATCGCGCCGGGTGGTAACGATGTATGGTTCAGCTCACGGGAAGGAATCGATCCGCCTGAGTTGCTCATCGTTGAAGCCTGACCATCTCTGGCCGTACAGACCTTACGGCTCAGTGAAGCCGTCCCAAAACGCTCGTTCGGCGCCCCGCGTGTCGCCGAGAGTTGTACGGGTGTCCTTGAGAAACTCTCGAAGCTCCTTGAGTGTGTCTGCATACGCAGGATCACCCGCCAGATTGGTCGTCTCCCAAGGATCGTTCACCAGATCGAATAGCTGCGTGGTCCTGTGGCCATCCACGACATATTCGATCAGCTTGAATCGCTGGGTGCGCACCGCCCGCTGAACATCACGGTAGGCATGGATCTGTGTGTCCCGGATGATTTTTGCCGGATCATGAATCGCCGGCATCAGGCTCCGACCGTCAACCGAATCCGGGATCGGCAGCCCCAGGTAATCGCAGATCGTGGGGTAAATATCCAGCAGGTAGCAGGGCGTGTCCGCGTTCAGGTTCTTGCCGATGCCCGGCCCGGCAAAGATCAACGGCACACGGATACTGTGATCGTACACGCTCTGTTTTCCCATCAAGCCGTGCTGTCCCACTGCCAGCCCGTTATCGCCCGTAAGGATGATCAGGGTGTTGTCGTATAACCCCAGTTCTTTGAGATGTTGAATGACACGCCCGATCTGCTGATCAAGGTGTGAGATCATGGCGTAGTAGTCAGCAATGTGCCGACGGATCGGCCGTTCCCGTCTCGGCCAGGCCTCCAGTGCTTCATCACGCACCTTCAGTTCCCCGTTGTCGAACGGATGGCGCGGCAGGTAATTCGGCGGCAGGTCGACGGATTCACTGCTGTACATCGACTCGAACGCATCCGGTGACTGCCGTGGATCATGCGGGGCGACGAACGACAGATACAGGAAGAACGGCTTTTCCGGTTCGGCTGTGTTAGAGTCCTGCCGACGGGAATCCAGGAACTCGATCGCAGCATCAGCAAACAATTCGCTCGAGTGGACCCCGCCCACGCCCGCTTCGACCGGCAGCCGTGTCTGCTTGTCCTCAGCCAGAATGTAGGCGTTTTCCGGAGGATATTGACCGGTTGGATCGTAGTCATGCAGGGGCACATTCCAATGCCCGCCATAGGTTTCGTACCATCCCTTGGCAAAACCGAAAACCCTCGACGCGCTGTTAAAGCTCCGTACAAACGAGGCCCGGTCTTGGTGCCATTTCCCGACATGATGGGTGTGATAGCCGTGCGAGCGCAGCCACTCGGGCAGGGTGGTGTGG
>CAZJCN010000366.1:0-2850 GCA_964544195.1 uncultured Phycisphaeraceae bacterium
CCTGCCGCCTCAGACCGGAAAAGCGTGAAGTTGGGAGAACCATTCAATAAGGAAACCACCCATGCCTGCCTGAAGCAACACATACCGGCCGAAATATCACAACCGATCAATCCGTGGCCCGCGCCACCTCTCGACAGGCGATCAGACCGGGAGCGTTTCCCGGATCTTGTTCCAGACCCGGTCGATCGGGACCTGCGCGATGAGCGTGGGGTCGTCCATGTGACGACGATAATTCGCCGCGTGGGCCTCGGCGTTGTCAGGCCGGATCACGCTGGACTCACGCCGATAGGGTCCGACCAGCGCCGGATCGGTCGGGCCGAAGATCGCAACCACCGGCCGATCGAAACCGACAGCGATATGAAGCGGTGCCGAATCGTTACACACCAGCAGGCGAGTTTCGCTCAGCAACGCCATCATTTGGCCGACGGTCGTTTCAGGAAAGACGACTTTTTCAGTCGGAGGGATACCGGCTTGTTTCAGCGTACTGATGATGGGAAGCACCTGTTGCCGTTCGTCCGGCGAAGCGATGAGGACGATCTTGTCACCCGCCAAGCCCTGTTCGATCAACCTGCGGGCGATTTCGCCGTAGCGTTCGATCGGCCAGCACTTGCAGCCCCAGCGTGCGGTCGGCGCGAGGCAGGCATACCCCGATTCACCGATGCCGTATTGATCTTTGAACGCACGCAACCAGGCCCGGTCTTGTTCAGCCAGGTACAGCCGCATGTCGTGCACGGGTTCCAACCCGTCTGCCTGCAGCAGCGCAAGCATCCGATCGACGGTATGCAGGTTTGTATCGATGCGGTGCCTGACGTTGTAGCCGAGCCAGCCCGCTTCACGGGCGTTGGCGAACCCGACGCGTCGCCGCGCCCCGGTCAGCCGGGTGAACAGGCCGGAACGAAACAGTCCCTGCAGGTCGTACACCGTGTCGTACCCGGCTTCTCGCAACCGTTGGGCCAATGCCAACCCGGCCCGAGTGGCGCGGATCGAAAAACCGAAACGCGACATCGCTTTCCGATCGAACTCGACGACCCCATCCAGCATCGGATGATTCCGGACCGCCGGCGCAAACGCCTTGGCGACCAGCCAGTCGATGGTGGCGTTGGGATAAGCCCGCCGAAGGGTGACCAGGGCCGGCACGGTTCGAGCAACGTCCCCCAACGCGGTCGGCCGAACGATCAATACCCGTCTGACATCCGTGAGCGGACCGGTCGGGTGCTTGATGGTCGTCGGCGAACCGTTCATGAGATTAATATAGTCGCCGCGCTCGATCGTGCTTGCGGGGTTGGCTTTAAGTTGTTTATATGCCTAAACTCTCTGTCCTTTGACGGCAACGGAATCCAGACTTCAGGTTCAACCAGACCCATGGCCATCGCCCTGATCTCCGACATCCACGCCAACCTCACAGCGCTCAAGGCGGTGCTGGCGGATATCGACCGTCGGGAGATCAAGCGGATCGTGTGCCTCGGCGACATCGTGGGCTACGGGCCGAACCCGGTCGAATGTCTGGACCTGGTCATGCAGCGGTGCGAGTGGGCGTTGATGGGCAACCACGACTTCGCGGTGTTGTATGAACCGACCAGCTTCAATACCAGTGCCGAGCAGGCCGCGTTCTGGACCCGCCGACAGTTCGAGCTGGAGCCGGACCCGGTCAAGCAGAAGAAACGCTGGGAATTCCTCGGCAACCTGCTGATTCGTAACAAGACCGAAAACGCGCTGTGGGTTCACGCCTCACCCCGTCGGCCGATCAATGAATACATCTTCCCTGATGACGTGTTGACGAGTCCGTCCAAAATGCAGGCGATCTTCGATCGGACGGATGGCCGGTGTTTCTGTGGACACACCCACGTGCCGGGCGTGTTTACCAATGAACCCGACTTCTACCCGCCGTCAGACCTCGGTGGTAAGCACACCTTCTCCGACCGGGAAAAAGTCATCGTCAACCCGGGCAGCGTCGGCCAACCCCGGGACCGCGACCCCCGCGCCAGCTACGCGATCCTCGACGGCGACACCGTCGAGTTTGTCCGGGTGGAATACGATGTCCAGTCGGTCGTCGATCAGATCATGGAGATCTACGATCTGAACGACTTCCTCGGGCACCGGCTCTTGGAAGGGCGGTAGCTGGCTTATGGGGACTTGGCGGGCCTGTCGGTTTCCGTTACAATCCCCGATTCGCTGGTCCGACGCGGTGGGCGTCGGTATGCCATCAGGACATGTATCCTCAGTTAACACAGAGGTTTACCGTGGTAAAGCTTCGTTTCAAACGCTTCGGTCGCACGCATCATCCCGTGTATCGTCTTAACGCCATCGATCAGCGCAGCCCCCGTGACGGCAAACCGATCGAGGAGCTGGGTGTCTATGACCCGGCCAACAAGAACGAGGCCGAGCAGTTCAAGTGCAACGAAGAGCGCGTCAAGTACTGGCTGAGCGTCGGGGCCCAGCCCAGCGACACCGTCGCCGCGATGCTCCGCAAGGCGGGCATCCTCGAAGCCCCGGCCAAGAAGGCGTAAGACGCCTCCTGTTTCTTGATGACCGTTGAACCATACGCAGCCCACGGACGACCGCATGCGGACTTCCGTGGGATTGTTTTTTTCACGAACCGATCTTGACTGATACTGACTTTGGCGGATCACCGATGTCTGCCACCGCCCCGACCCGAATCGACGTCCTGACCCTGTTCCCCGAGATGTTCACCGGGGTCTTGGGGTCCAGCATCCTTAAGCGTGCAGCCGAGCCGGTCACTCACCCGGCGGATCCAACCCAAGTTCGCCCCCCGGTCGTCAGCTATCACGTCACCGACATCCGCGAATACACGGACAACAAGCATCAGAAAGTGGATCAGCCGCCTTTTGG
>CAZJCN010000367.1:0-2850 GCA_964544195.1 uncultured Phycisphaeraceae bacterium
GCTGAACACAGGCCAGCATCAGCAGGACTAACGCGCCCGACACGCCGGAGGTCACAAGAACCCCGGCCTCGTCGTTCAAGGTCGGGTATCGTCGACACACGTCCTCACGGATGCGGTTAAGCAGGGCCTTGGTGCCCTGTGTCTGGGTGTACTTGTTGAAACCGCTTCGGATCGCCTCGACCGCGGCGTCCTTGATCGGATCGGGAACACCGAAATCGGGCTGACCGATGGAGAGATTGATCGGGTTTTCGAGATTGGCCGCGAGGTCGAAGACCTTCCGGATGCCCGAGGCATCCACCGCACGAGCACGGTCAGCGATGAAACGGGACGGGTCGAACATCAGTCAGAGTTCCCACGGACTGGGGAATCAGGCCGAACATACACGAACGTCATATGCGACGATCGCGGAGATACCGCTGCCCCAAGATCATGGGCCTATGACCGCAGCGGAGCGAGGAATCGGATCAACCGGCGTCGTCAGCCTTCTTCTTCTTGCTCTTGCTGCCGGTGACGACCTTGCGGTTGGCGACCTTGGGCAGACCGAGCGGGTCACCGCTGGCGGGGTCAAACTTCCCGGCCTTGGCTAAGCGGGCGATGCGCTCATCCCGGGTCAGGACGTTGCGGTGGCGGTTGAGGTTGCCGGCAGTCTTGAGGCTTCGGTCGATGCTCATAGTAAACTCTGAGTGCTAAGGGGTGTCTGGGGGTCTGTGCGTTCTACCGGTCGACGGGCGGCTCGTACTTATCGAAGTACATGGAGCTGAGGTCGTCGCCTCGCCCGCCGTTGGCCGCCTTCCATTCCCGCCCGAGCTGACGCATCCGGGCCAGGAAACGCTCCGCCGCATCGGTATCACGCATCTGCTCCCGGGTAAACCCGGTCAGAGCGATCACCTGGCAGAGCCCCTTATTATTACGTGGACCGATCATGACTTCAACCTGATGTTGGGCGAGGAAGGCCCGCAGGCGTTCCGCCTCCTCCGGGGGGTACAGGGCCAGGATCAGGTAGTTCAGGCCCGGCACCCGTGGATCGCCCCGATCCAGACCGGAAGCGGTACCGCCGTTAAACCCCGTCTGACCGTCGTTTGGCGGGCTGACAGCCATTCCCGTGCCGCTCGGTTTGACGGGTGGCTGACGTTCCAATCCGACCACAGCCGGCTCGTATTCCGCCCTCACCCGCTTCTCCGCGGCGGTTCCGCCTCGGCTATACCCCACCCAGTACCCCAGCACGATCAGCCCGAAGACCGCCAGAACCGCACACAGGGCCATGCCACGTGTGACCCGCAGAGTGATCGGCTCGCTGGCGCTGGCCCGCCAGGTATCCATGACCGACTCGAACGCCCCCCCGACCCGTCGGCCAAACCCACCACCGGCCCCCGGCTGTGGCCTGTGGCCCGATGCCTGCGGGGAAGCCGCTCGGCCCATGATCTCATACGGCGGGGTGTGGTCTTTTTTGCGTGCGCTCATGGTCTGATACCCAGCATACCCGCACCCGGACAATGACGATAGATGAAGATAATCTCACACCATCCAACTAACCAAGCTACTCCCCCACCCCGATCGCACTGGCCATCGCATACGCCCCGGTATGTGTGATGCTCAACAGCCATTGGGTGATCCCTAATTGTTCAGCCAACTCAGCACCTCGGCCGTGTAATTTCACCACCGGCATCCCCGATGATAAGCGGATAACCTCCGCGTCAGTCCAGGCAATCCCATCGGACCATCCGGTGCCCAACACCTTCAGGATCGCTTCTTTTGCGGCGAAGCGTCCCGCCAGGTGTTCGGCATAGCGTGCCGGATTGGCGGCACAATATGCCTGCTCACCCTCGGTAAAACATCTACGCAAAAACCGCTCGCCGTGTTCCTCGAGCATCTTCGCCACGCGAGCGGTTTCCACCATGTCGATCCCGTGCCCGATGATCCGCATGGGTGACAGGGTAAGACGCCTCATCGGGATGGTCCAGCCAGCCCCCTGACTGAGGCCAAGTCCGGCAGCCATCAAGAAAAAACCCCGGCCGAAGCCGGGGCGATTGGGATACGAGTTGAGCAAGTTTCATCAATACCGGTAGTGATCGGGTTTGTAGGGGCCGTCGATCGGCACGCCGATGTACTCGGCCTGCTCCGGCGTCAGCTTCGTGAGCTTGACCCCGAGCTTGTCCAGGTGCAGCCGAGCGACTTTTTCGTCCAGCTTCTTGGACAGGACGTAGACCTGGTTGGCGTCGTACTTCACGCCGGAGAGGGTGTCCTTGCCGTTGGCGTACATTGCCAGGTCCACCTGTGCGATCGTCTGGTTGGTGAAGCTGGCGCTCATGACGAAGCTGGGGTGACCGGTCGCACAGCCGAGGTTCAGCAACCGGCCCTCGGCGAGGATCAGCACGCTGTGGCCGTCCGGGAAGGTCCACTGGTCGTACTGCGGCTTGATGTTGGTCCGCTTGATGCCGGGGATCTTCTTCAAGCCGGCCATGTCGATCTCGTTGTCGAAGTGCCCGATGTTGCCGACGATCGCCCCGTCTTTCATCTTTGCCATGTGCTCGGCGGTAATGATGTTGAAGTTGCCGGTCGTGGTGATGTAGATATCAGCAAACGGCAGGCACTCCTCGACGGTCTTGACCTCGTAGCCTTCCATGGCGGCCTGCAGAGCGCAGATCGGGTCGATCTCGGTCACGATCACCCGAGCGCCTTGGCCCTTGAGGCTTTGGCAGCATCCCTTGCCGACGTCGCCGTAGCCGCAGACCACCGCGACTTTGCCGGACATCATCACGTCAGTGGCACGGTTCAGCCCGTCGATCAGCGAGTGCCGGCAGCCGTAGAGGTTGTCGAACTTGCTCTTGGTCACCGAGTCGTTGACGTTGA
>CAZJCN010000368.1:0-2842 GCA_964544195.1 uncultured Phycisphaeraceae bacterium
TCGCAATCAGGTCGTTGATCAATTGCCCATCCGACATCGACGATACCGCCAAGGCGATGTGCGCCGCGTCGTAATCCCTGCCGTCCAATACCGCATCGAGGTCCACCCATCGGCCGCCCGCCGGGGAGTGTGCTTCGTCGGATGACGCCAGCCAGGCTTGTGTCCACATGTGATACCCGAACACCCCATTCTGCCCCAGAAACCGATCGATGTACAGTACGCCGGTGACCGTTCGGGCGGGGATGCCTTTGGCTCGCAGCAAGGCGGTCAGCAGCACGGCGTGTTCCGTACAATCCCCCTGCCCGGTCTGCGCAACCTCGCTGGCGCGGGCCAACCCGACGGATAAATCCTTCTCGTCGATGAACTGGTGAACAAAGGTGCGTAACCGGCTGGCGACCTGTGACTCACTCGCACCAGCAGGCAGGTCTTTCAATGCCTTGGCGAGAAGGTCTTGTACAGCCGGGGAATCGTAATCGATCATATCCGACGACTCGCGGTCATCGGGCCCGGGCAGATCGTCTTTCGGATTCACCGGCTCGGACAGGTCAACCACCACCGCGGCGGTGTGCTGGTTTTCCCAGACCACCCGTTGATACCCGGTGCGGGGTAATGTGAAGTCTTCATCGGCCGGGGCTTTCAAGGTGAGCCGGTACACAGCACTTTGAAGGGTGCGTGGTCGGTCGATACGTCGGTCCGGTCGGATCAGGGTCTGCGCCATGATGCGCGGCGGATCGACTCGGGCCTTGGCAAGCTGCTCATCCGCCTCGATCATGGTGATATCCATGCCGGGCATGAACTGCACCGTCGACTTGACGGCCCGGCCGTGTGAATCGACATACTCACGAACGGTAATCCCGGGCAGATTAGACGCGGTTGCCTCCCACACCACCGCCGGGACGACCTTGCCGAGTACCTCGACATTCTCCCGGCCGACGACTTTCATCTCCATCTTGAGTGGGTTCAGCCCCATGCTGATGTCGATCATCCCGATCCGGATCTGCTGCCGACCTTCCGCGATGTGCTGTTCGATCAATCGTTGTGCCGCGGCCGGGGGAAGAAATCCGTCATCAAGTGGCGGATGTGTTGCCGTCTGTGCGGCGGCCCCCTGTCCGGTTGTGACCTCGACTCCGTCCGGTGTGAATTGGTAATGCTGAACGCTCGCCAGGGCGCCGGGACGGATTGTGCTCGAAGCCTCGAGAGGTCGGCCGTCCTCGGTTTCAAGGAACCACATGGATTGTTCAACATTGATCGCCTGATCACCTCGCCGGACGGTCAGGCTGGTCTCGGTTTCGGTCAGGATGCGATCACCCTGTCGGCGTTCGCTGACATGGGAATAGCCGGCGTGTTCGCCGTCCAACTGCAGGACATACCAACGATCGAATGTCGTCGTGGCAGCCGGCTCGGCGTGTACCTGAACGGTAGCCAGGCAAACGACGATCATCCAAAGTAAAAAAGCAGTAAATCGGGGTGTTCCTGTCATGCTGTGCATTGTACCCCACCCTCTCGGACCCAATCTCTTAACTGAAACAGGTCCGACTCGGGATAAAACAGGAAGAACCAGTCACGGCGACGCAAGACCTCGGCGTTTTTCAGCCCGATCCTGGCTCGTTCGACCGCCTGCTCAGCCCGCTCGATCAGGTCGGAATGCAACCGAACCAGTTCCTGATTGATCTGATGCAGCTCGCGGAATGCGGCTCGGCGACGGGATCGGTCACGGTCGTCGTTCATGTGAGCCAGCAGGTGGATTTTTCGCTGGACTAAGGGTCCGTTCAGCTTGAAGATACGGTCAAGGTTATGCGGCAGGTGGTGGCGGTACCAGATTGCACGAGCCAACTCGTAACGATCCGCAATCGGAACATCCGGATGCAGGAACAGGTCTGCCGTCGCGGAAACTTTAGGCGCCAGGGTTTCACCGACCCACTGCTGCCACCATGACTCGGTGACCTGGTCATAGATCATGCCACCCGTGCCGTGAATAAAAAGATTGCAGAACCAGGATCGCATCACGGCGGTCAACAGCAGCGCGCGGGGCAACAAGTCGGTCTGCTGTGTATCGATCGGTTCACCGGTGTCATATACGAAGACCGGCCGACTATCGCCACGATCCACATAGACGCGTCGGCGAGGCCGGTTCCATTGGGCTGCCCACAACGGGACCTCGATCAACTCACGAGTCTGAAGCAACGGCACCATGCCTGCTTCCGGATGATCACGCACAGCCCGGTTGTAAGCCGACACACACGTTTGGGCATCGTGCCGTACCTGTTCAAGAACGCCTTGATATGCTTCCAAGCCCGACAGGTCACTGACCATCATGACCGGGATATCGCCCGCATACGGGCGCTTGAGACGGGCGAGCAACACCGCGATCTGTTCTGCCAGTGTTCGGCAATCGGGCAGGTCAAGTACCGCGTCGATCAAACGATAAAGCTGCGGCGTGTCGATGGCGCGGAGCTGAGACAGGATGGCGTCCCTGTCGGCTGGAGGCTGGTATCCGGTAGGCACTTGGGATTTCTGACCCGGGAAAGACCACGATCGAACCTGAATCGTGTCCTGATGAATCAATGGGATATCCAGTTGCCAGGCAGGGTTGGTGTCCTGATCGACGACGAGGTGAACCCGCTGGGCTTCCAATCGGCTGGCAGCCACATCAGCGGCGATGTCCTTGACCAGAATGCCGGGGTGCCAGAGCTGAGCCTGATGCCCGGTGGCGATCAATCGTTCAGCATTAGCTGTCAGTAGCGCGGTTTCCAATCGCTCGGCACGCTGGTTGATGCGGTCAACCAACGATTGCCGGCAACACGCGCCCGGCTCCCCCAGTTTCCACTGCGACAGAGGCGGG
>CAZJCN010000369.1:0-2831 GCA_964544195.1 uncultured Phycisphaeraceae bacterium
GGCGGGCGCGGAGTTGCAGTTCCTCGTTCGAGTTGATGAAGTTCAGGCCGGCGAGTTTGTTGTCACTTAGAACCCGCTGCAATCCCGGGCTTTGTTTGTCCTCCTTCGACGCTGTGGGTTTGGAGTCTTCTTGTGTTTGGTCTTGGGTGGATAGCGAATCGGTGTCGGTCAACCCGAGTGCCTTCAACGCGGTGTCGGTCCGCTGTTTCATTTTGCTGCCGATCTCGTCGCCGAGCGTTGCGCCGAGTCGGCCGACCTTGGCTGCTAACTCTTTCTCACGTGTGCTCAGCTCGCGTGCGGTGAGTTTGAGCTCTTCTCTGAACGCGACATGGATACCTTCCGTCAAAGGGGTCCAATCGATCGAGAACCCGGAGGTGCCGCCCGACTTGATGAACTCCCATATCGCCGTAAACACCGCGCGGATGTTTTTGCTGAGGTTTTCCAATACGCCGGTGGTATACACCAGGATGCCGGTGAACAGGTCCCGCCAGTTGCGAGACAGCCACCCCAACGCTTCCGGGACATTGACGGTCAGCCCGTGCACGATATTCCCGACGATCCCCCTGACAGACAACTCAGCCGACGCCTTGATCAGATCGAATGTCTCACCCCAGCGGGTGATCGCCACCTCAATGGCACTGAATGCGCCGACCCCTGCGGACACGACCCACTTGGCCATCTTTATGAAACCCGTCCTAAGACGCTCGGTCAGTGTGGCTCCCTCTCCGACGGAAGCTGCTACCGCCGTCCCGACCGCGACCAAAGCGGCGACGGTCAGCGTCACCGGGGACAGCAGGGCCGCCACAGCAACTTTCATCGCAATGACGGCTGCGGTCAGACCGGCGACCACACCGGACAGCACACCCACCGCGATGATCGCCTGCCGGTTTCGAGCCGCCCACCCCCCAACGACCTCAGCCACCGCCGCGATGCTTCCCAGCAGGTCGGTCAGTGTGGGAATGACCGCATTGACCGCATCGATCGCTTGGGCGATCACGGACTTGAGGTCGAACTTCTCAATGATGACATCACCGACCACGCGCATGGCCTCCGCGATGCTATCTTTCAGTGTGCTGAACAGGCCCAACACGGTCTGGCTCTGTCGCCGGTTCATCTGGTAGAAGCGCCCACCTTCGCTGGTTGCGTCAATGAAGGCCTGCCGAACCTCGTCGATCCCGATGCCGCCGGACTCCATCCGCTTGCGCAGTTGGGCCATGGATTCGCCGGTTCGCCGGCTGATTTCATTCAGTGGGTTGAACCCCGCATTGATGAACTGCAAGAGGTCTTGGCCTGTCAGCCTGCCGGCGGACTGCACCTGACCAAACGCCAAAGCCAACGATTGCATCCGCTGCTCGTTGCCGGCCGCCACATTAGACAGCATGTCGATAGTCGGCATCAGTTGATCCGCGGACACGTTGAAGTTCAGAAGCGTTTGTGCCGTCTGCGTCAGACCCGACAACTGAAAAGGCGTCGAGGCGGCGAAACGCGTTAAATCACGAAGGGTTTGCCGGGCACGCTCAGCGCTGCCGATCAGGACCTCAAAAGCCACCTGGGCCTGCTCCATATCGGCGGCCAGCTTGATCCCGGTCCCGATGCCGATCCCGCCCAATGCCGCCGAGATCGGCAACGCGACCCGTGTGGCCATCCCTTGAAGGCCCGTCAGCATGCCACGCACACTGCGGATCGCGTTGGTAAACGGAGCGGTGTTGAGTGATATTGTGCCCGTGATGGCGCCTGCATTAAAACTCATGGTTGTCGCCTCCTGACCGTTCCACCCACGTTAGCGCACCACGCGAGCAGCGCCTTCTCCATGTCCCGGCCGCGTATCGATGTGTGGGGTTTGAGGGTGGGCATGAAGTCCTCCGGTTTCCATCGTCCCCGGCTGCCCGGGGCGCTGTTGGCGACAGTGGCCGCGATCACGCCGGCCCGCAGGTCGCCGCGTAGCTTCGGGTCGTGCTCCGCGTACCACGCGGCCCACAGGGCCAGCTCGTCCAGGTCCATCCCGCCGATCTCCGCCAGTGTCCGCCCCAGGTCATGGGCCAGGGCGACGATGAAGCGCAGGACCGGCGAGCGCGTCAGTTTCCCGCCGACGCATCGATCTGACGGTCCAGATCATTGACTCTTGCGGCAGCGTCACTGAGCAGCTTGAACGTGCGAACATCCAAAGCCCCGACCTCGTCGGCGCTCTTAAACACCGGGTCGCCATGTTCATCGAGGATGCAGCGGGCCAGCAGGGCCAAACCGCCGTCCTGATCCCCGAGTCGGCTCAGATCGATGATGTCCCGCACACCGAGCCGAAGCACGGTGACATCACCCACACCGTCGATGTGGATGGTCTCGGTCTTTGGGCTGCTAAGGATCTTGTCGCGGAGGCTCATGGTTTTACCATCCTTCCTTTGGTTTACACGGGCGATTCAGTTATCCATCAATCATGCGGCCTTGGTGAACACGGGCTTGCCGGTCAACCGCAGGGTCACGGCGACGAGCACCTCGTCACCCTTGGGCGATTCGGTGCCGATCTTCTTGAGGTAACCGTTGCACACCAGCTTGCCGCCCGAGCTGAACAGGATGCCGTAGGCCTTGACCTGTCGGATCAGCCCGTAGAGGGTTTCCAACTGGGTCTCATCCATCGCCAGCTTCAGCTCGATCGAGCCGGGGTCGATGTGGTCGGGCGCGAACTGCTTGAACCAGTCGTGGGCGCCGGCGTCCTCCTGATCCACGCGGGTGATCTCGAACTCGTCGGCCTCGTGCGCGGGCAGGGACGAGATCTCGTCGATGCCCGCCAGTTGTGTGTTGCCCGGCCCGGTGATCGGGTCGGTGCCGACGTTGGC
>CAZJCN010000370.1:0-2812 GCA_964544195.1 uncultured Phycisphaeraceae bacterium
GATACGTGGGGGACTTTGCTTTGGGAACTGAATCAGCCCGACGATCAGGGGCGACGTCGATTTACTATCCTTTTGAAGGATAGTCGGGATATCGATCGCCTCAAGCGTGCTGTGGTTCTCAAGCAGACGGTTCAACTCAACGCCACGCAACGATCGCTTCGATTGCGGAACTTCACACAGGGTCGGCTGCTTCTGGTTCCCACGATCAAGGATGACCAGGTTTTCCTGATCGATGAAGATGTGGCTCAGTATTTCTTTTATACGGAACATTACTACCCCGCCTTGCAGAGCGAGTTGCAACGTGATATGGAGGCGTTGCTGGGGATCCTGCGAGACCCGGAATACGGGCGACTGTTGGATAATCCCGCGGATGTGGATCGGCCGATACCTTGGCGACCGATCGGTCGATAGGGGCAAAAACGACCGGCAATCCATGAATCGGAAGATTGGTTGAATAAACCCAAAATACTCCTATATTGATTGGGCCTGACCCGATGACCTTTAGCGGGCGGGGTGTACCTACTTCCGTGCCTCGAGCCGGTGTAGGAATCGTGAATCCACGTATTTAAAGGAGTGGCCCCGGATGACATTGAAACAGACTCATTCGTTGTGGTTGACCGCTGTTGCCGCGGTGACCTGCTGGTTTGCCTCGGCTCAGGCCAACGCCCAGCACGCCAACTTTGTATTGCTCGGCGAACCCAACCCTCAGGCGGCACAGGTGCCTGAACAACAGCGCCATGTTCACCCCCTGACCAGCCCTTATTTCAACGAAGATTCCTTTGTTACCACAGACGTTCGCCTGTGGTTCCTCTACCATGATTTCCCCAAATCCAGCCTGATCGCCGGCGGGAACGCCAAGGTATACGCTGCTCAGGTTCGCGTGGCGTTGACAAACCAGTTCCAACTGGTCGCCTACAAAGACGGCTATATCGACTGGGACTCGGGTCTGGTGACCGCTGACGGCTGGAACGACATTGCTGCCGGGCTCAAGTGGAATTTCATTCAGGATTGGGAAAACCAGTTCCATATGGCGGCAGGCGTAGGTTATGAACTGTCCACCGGTAACAGCGACGTGCTTCAGGATGACGATGAATGGCGTTTCTGGCTCTCGGCCAACAAAGGCTTTGACCAGCTTCACTTAGGCGCATCCGTCAACTACTTTGTTGCGGATGATCCCGGCCAGGGATTGGGCAATTCTGACGCGATCAGCTGGCACCTGCATGCCGACTATTACGTCAGCGAGTTTTTCAGCCCGGTGGTTGAACTCAACGGGCATCACGTCGTGGACGATGGCACCGTGGTTCTGCCGTTCTCAGGGCTGGATGTCGTCAATCTCGGCGGGAGCGAAAGTGAGGACGTGGTTACGATCGGTCTTGGGGCCGAATTCCGACCCGGTGACGATTGGGCTGTCCGGGCCGCGTATGAAACCCCGTTGACGGACAACAACGACTTGTACGGCTATCGCTGGACGTTCTCAGCCATACTCTCGTTCTGATCCCCCGCAGACACCGCGAGTCTATTTGCCCCCGCCCGCACGGGGGTTTTATCTGCGCTGAGACTCGTGTCAATATGGGGCGATTGCCGGCGTGACACAAACCGGATAAAAAGATAGACTTTGGCCCTGATTCCGGCCGATCTTTTTGATGCACACAGAGACGTTTCGGCTGGGGTGGATCCAATAGCAGGAGATATGGGCGGTGACGACAATTCAGGCAGCGGACAGAACAGCCTCAGGCGGGACCGGTACCGGCAGGCTCGAACAGTTCACCTACGACGACAAGATCGTTCGAATGTTCCTGTTGGCGACGATCGTGTGGGCGTTGGTTGCATTCCTGGTTGGGATACTGGCGGCCGTGGAGCTGGCTTTCCCAGCCGCTAATTTGGGTATCGAATACATCACCTTCGGCCGGATCCGTCCGCTGCACACCAATGCCGCGATCTTTGCCTTCGCTGGCAACACCATCTTTGCAGGGATTTATTATTCGACACAGCGTTTGTGTAAGTGTCGGATGGCCAGCGACCTGCTCGGTAAATTGCATTTCTGGGGATGGCAGCTGATTATTGTCTCGGCAGCCTTGACCCTGCCTTTCGGGATCACACAGAGCAAAGAATACGCTGAGCTGGAATGGCCGATCGACATCGCCATTGCTGTCGTCTGGCTTGGTTTCTTCGGCGGCAATTTTTTCTGGACTCTGGCCAAACGTCGTGAGCGTCACCTTTATGTGGCGATCTGGTTTTACATCGCCACGATCGTCACGGTGACTATCCTGCATGTATTCAACAATCTCTGGGTGCCGGTCCTCGGCCCCTGGATGATCAAAAGCTACCCCATTTATGCCGGTGTTCAGGACGCGTTCATGCAGTGGTGGTACGGACATAATGCCGTGGCATTCTTCCTGACCACACCGTTTCTGGGCCTGATGTATTACTTCATGCCCAAAGCGGCCGACCGCCCGGTCTTCAGCTACCGGTTGAGCATCCTGCACTTCTGGTCGTTGGTGTTCATATACATCTGGGCTGGTCCGCACCACCTGCACTACACTGCCTTGCCCGAATGGGCGTCAACCTTAGGGATGATCTTCTCGCTGATGCTCTGGATGCCCAGTTGGGGCGGGATGATCAACGGCCTGCTGACACTGCGCGGGGCGTGGCACAAGGTCGCCACCGATCCGATCCTCAAGTTCTTTGTCGTAGCGGTGACGTTCTACGGCATGAGCACGTTCGAGGGGCCGATGCTCTCGATCAAGAGCGTCAATGCTTTGAGCCACTATACCGACTGGACTATCGCTCACGTTCACGGCGGGGCCTTGGG
>CAZJCN010000371.1:0-2812 GCA_964544195.1 uncultured Phycisphaeraceae bacterium
CGCTGCATCATGTGATCGCGTTGAAGGTGCTGCTGGCCGACGGCACGGTGCTGACGCTTGACCCGGCGGATGCGGACACCTGGTCGGATCGCTCGGCCGGGCCGTCGCGGGAAGCGGAGTTGTACCGCGGGATCGGTGAGATCATCCACGCCAACCGTGACGAGATCGAAGCGCGGTTCCCCAAGACGATGCGGCGCGTCAGCGGGTACAACCTCGACGCGTTTAAGAGCCGACACGCTTCGATCGGGCCTGACCCGGACGGCGAACCTTGGAACCTGAGCCACCTGATTGTCGGCAGCGAAGGCACACTGGCGGTTCTCCTGGAGGCGAAGGTCCGGCTGGTGGAGAACCCCAAGGCCACCGCGGTGTGCGTGGTTCATTTCGATGACCTGATCGAATCACTGCGCCCTGTGCCGATGATGCTGGAACACTCGCCGTCCACCGTCGAGCTGCTGGACGAGCAGATTATCCGTGAAAGCCGATGCAACCCGGCGACGGCTCACCTGGCGGACTTTTTTGTCGGGGAACCGAAGGCGGTGCAGATCGTCGAGTTCATGGGCGACACGGCGGAACAGGCCCGTGATCGCGCGGTGGCGTTTGCCGAGGCGATGCACAAGCAAGGCGTGGGTTATGCGCATGTGATCCGTGATGAGCCGGTGGGTATTTCACACATCTGGGAATTGCGCAAGCTGGGGGTGGGCCTGGCGTCCAATGTCAAGGGTTCGACCAAGCCGTTGGATTTCATTGATGACGCGGCTGTGCCGGTCGAGCATCTCGCGGAGTATATCGATCGGCTGTTGAAGGTCTGTGATCGGTTGAATGTGCCGGTGTCGTTATGCGCTCACGCTTCGGTGGGCGTTCTGCATCCCAAGCCGTTACTCGACCTGCACAAGCCGGAAGACGTGAAGAAGATGCGTCAGATCGCCGAGGCGGCTTTTGAGATGGTGCTGGAATACAAAGGCTCGTGGTGTGGTGAGCACGGTGACGGGCTGGTGCGGGGCGAGTTTGTCGAGCGGTTTTTCGGGCCGAAGCTTTACGAGGCTTTTCGTCAGGTCAAACGGCTGTTCGACCCCGATCACCTGTTGAACCCGGGCAAGATTATTGACACCCCACGGATGCATGAGCATCTGCGGTACGGTGTGCCGGGGTATGAGAAGCGGATTGCCGAGGTCAAGGCGAATTATCACTACCGGGATCAGGGCGGGTTTGCGCTGGCGGTTGAGCAGTGCAACGGGCTGGGGGCGTGTCGCAAGATCGGTACGGGGACGATGTGTCCGAGCTACATGGCCACCCATGACGAACAGGACGTGACGCGCGGCCGGGCCAATGCGCTGAGGTTGGCGATGAGCGGACAACTCGGGCCGGAGGCGCTGACGGGCGACCGGTTGCACGAGGTGCTGTCGCTGTGTCTGTCGTGCAAAGCCTGCAAGACCGAGTGCCCGAACACGGTGGACATGGCGAGATTGAAAAGCGACACGTTGCAGATGCGTTACGACCGTCGGGGTACGCCGTTGGGCGCCAGACTGATCGGCGGTTCGCCCGACATGGCCAAGCGGATGGCCGGGGGCGCGGCATGGATAGTGAACGGATTGCAACGCAGCGCTGCGTTCAAGTGGCTGTTTGAACGATTGACCGGGATCGACCGTCGGCGCCCGTTGCCGGAGCTCACGACACGGCCGCTGGCGAAGTGGTTGGCCGGACGCCCGGGAAGGACTGTGCCTTCAGGTCGCCGGGTGGTGCTGTTTGATGACACTTATAGCAATTACTACGAGCCGAACGTCGGGCTGGCGGCGATCGAGTTGCTTGAAGGGCTTGGTTATGAAGTAAGCCTGGCCAAGGCCGGGTGCTGTCAGCGCCCGAGGCTGTCCAAGGGATTGGTGCGTGAAGCAAAGAAATACGGCGAAATCACGTTAAGAAACCTGGACTTCCATGCCCGACAAGGCGTCCCCATCCTCGCTCTCGAACCAAGCTGCGCGTCGGCACTCACCGATGACCTGCCCGACCTGATTGATGACGCGGCGTTGGGTGAGCGTGTGTCGCGTCAAGTGAAGATGATCGATGTGTTCCTCGACGAGGAGTTGTCGGCCGGCCGGCTGGATCGAAAACTGGTCTGTGACGCAAAGCGGGTGCTGTTGCATGGGCACTGTCACCAGAAAGCACTTTACGGGACGAGCGCCGCGAAACGGTTGTTGACTGATGCCGGGGCCGAGGTGTACGAGCCGGACACGGGCTGCTGCGGGATGGCCGGGTCGTTCGGGTATGAACACCACGACCTGTCGATGCGGATCGGAGAACAGCGCCTGTTTCCTGCGGTACGGGAGCGTACAGAAGGCACGCAGGTGGTGGCCTGCGGGTTCAGTTGTCGGCATCAGATCAAGGATGGTTGTGACGAAACCGCGCGTCACCTCGTCGAGGTGCTCAAAGCGGCGCCTTGATGTGATGACGTGTTAAGGATGCACGATCAGGCGTGCTTCGGCAGATCAGGCCGGGCTGGGCATCACACCGGGCGGTTCTTCGCCGAAGCCCTGTTCCTTGTTTTCCGACTGGGATTCCTTGGCCTGAGATGATTTCTGCTTCTCCGCCTGCAGCAGTTCACTGACGGTGGTCTTGGTCAGTTTTTCGCCGGCCAAGATGCGGTCCACTTCGTCACGGCTGAGTGTTTCGTACTTGAGCAGGGCTTCGCCGATAGCGCAGACCTTGTCCCAGTTTTCATCGATGAGTCGGCGTGTGTCTTCGTAAGCTTCATCGGTGAAGCGTTTGATTTCCTCGTCGATGATCCGGGCGGTTTCAGGCGAGAACGGCTTGTCGGGGA
>CAZJCN010000372.1:0-2806 GCA_964544195.1 uncultured Phycisphaeraceae bacterium
AGTCACGGATCCATGAGTCATTGGTTTCGATCCCAAGCTCGTCCGTCGTGCTGACGGGGACAGCTTTTCGCATAACATCCACCCAGTCGGCAAACTGTTTCTGAGCGTCTTCCAAGCAACCGGGCCAAGTCTCGGGATTGAACGGCGGGGCCAACCAGATACACGACAACGGCTCGAACTCGGCTGGCATCCGGTAGCCCAACTGGGCAGCCGAACTTCCTGGAAGGATCAAGCGATCTGTCTCAGCAATTCTCGGGTGCGTCATCCACGTCTCCGGCAAGGTCTGGTGGACATCGTACGTGGGAAATTAAACAAGTAAAACCGGTCGGACATGAGTTAACATAATCTCATGCCCCGATTATTCATCGGTGTAGATGTGCCCGCTTTGGCGCCGTTATGCAGGCTGATCGATCAACTTGGTCGGATGGGCTCGAGTGTCCGTCCGGTTCGGCCGGACAAGATGCATATCACGTTTCGCTTCCTCGATGAAGTCGCTGAGGAGCAGATCGAAGCTCTATCGCTGGCGATCGATTCGGGAGTTCAACAGGCAATCCGGGAATACGGGCTCACCCCGTTCAACCTGGTGTTGACACACTTGGGCGCATTTCCGTCAAACCCTTCCGGATTGCCGAGGGTAATTTTCGCAGAACCGGGATCAGGCGAGCAGTTAGTACGGCTATCTGACGCGATCGATCATTCAATTCAGCAGTCAGGTATTGACGTCGCCAGGCGCGATCATACGTTTCATCCCCATGTGACTTTGGCGCGTATCCGGCGTCGACGAAGACCGGATCGGCGTGCCGTTGAGGGGATAGCCCGTCTGCTTGGAGACGACTACGAGGGTGGGTTGGGCTCAATCCGTATTAAACAGGTCAAGCTCATCGAGTCCCGCCCCGGCTCAGATGGGTATGACTACATCGCCCGGCATGCCTCCAGTCTGAAGCCGTCGCGAGGATAATCGAGTCGGGAAGAATCAGAGGAACTGCCAGTCTCCACTGGCAAGGGTATACCACCATAACAGCGCGTTGGTCAGGCCGTGCGACCAGATCACCGGGCCAAGGCCGAGCTTACGTTTTCGGCCTTCGTGATTGGTCCACTTGACCATCAGACACCATGTCACACCACAGACAATGCAGCCGGCCCAGTCGCGTGGTACATGGTTGAGCATGAATACAAGTGTTGAAGCAACTGTTCCGAACACGCTCACTTTACCCAATGGAGTATCCAGAAACTGGCGGGTAAACATTGGCGGCTGCTGGGCAGCGGCGCGGATGGTGGGGCGGTGCATCAACACCTCTCCGAGGCCGGGCAGGTCGTGCAAGACCTGAAGCAGGGCGATGCCCGTTTTTCGGGCAGAGTGCATCGCTCGCAGGCACAGGCTTCGGTTGAATATTTCTTCTACGAACGGCACGATCAGCGACATGCCCAACAGGCGCAAAACGATCGAGACATCATAGGTCAGCGGATAATCCGCCCGCATCTGCTGGAAATAATGCGGCTCGGCCTGAGGATCGAGAGCGCCCAATTGCCAACGGCCTTGCATAAGCGCTTCCCAGCGCGTTGAAAGCTCACCACCCGACAACCACCCCAACCAGATCCAGGCTACGGTCAAAAATACGGCCGAAGGAATGACCGACCAGTGGAAATGGAGTGTCATCTCCGGCAACAGGCGACGGTAACGCCAAAGCAGCCCAGCGGTGAGAACACATTGGATGGAATAGAGGTACGGCAGGGTGCGTATGTCATAGTCACGGGCGAGGCCAACGACAAACATGCAGGCTACCCATAGCAAAAGGGGGACCACCCGGACCAGCACAGGCCCGTCCTGCATGACCCGATCCACCGCCGATAACGTTCCGCCCTGTGTGTGACCTATCTCACTCATACGCTTACCATCGTCAACGTCCCGGCCCTCATCAAGACAGAGGGCATACCCCTAAGCCGGAACGAGGGAAGGCGATACCATAAACGCATGCCGGAGCTCACGCCATCCAGCCCCCACCCCGCCTCGCTCACGCAGCAGTTGCTGGCTCCGCAGTGTACCGTGCACCGCACCCGATCGACCGGCCCCGGTGGCCAACACAGAAACAAGACGGATTCCGCCGTGACCCTGGTCCACCAACCCACCGGTATATCCGTAACCGCCACGGAAAGGCGTAGTCAACATGAGAATCTCCGGATCGCGTACAAGCGTCTGCGGCTTAAGTTAGCTGTCGAGTATCGAATCCCCGTCGAACCATCTCAACCCCCAAGCGATCTGTGGCGATCACGTGTCCGAAGCGGGCGTGTAGCGATCAGCACCGATCATGAGGATTTCCCGACCCTGCTGGCAGAGGTCTTGGATCGGCTGGCGGCATGTCAATATGAACCGAGCCGAGCCGCTGCGGCCTTGGGGGTGTCGACTTCACAATTCATTAAATTGTTACGACGGTATCCTGCAGCGCTTGCCCGGATCAACGATCGTCGTCACGCACTGGGACTACACCGATTGAGATGACCCGGTACTTTGCAACGTAACCGGCCATCATTCATCCGAAAACTTATCCAACTTGACCACTAACGGAGCATTGACGCCTTGTTTCGGACTGAGCAGTTCGAGGGTATGGATGTTAGAAACAATGACCGAAAAACTGTAATGTGATTCGTCGGTCAACACGTTTGCGGCGTATGGTCGGGCCCAATCGGCGAGTTTGTCCCATGTAGATTGCGGAACAGTCGGCGTTTCAGAGAGCCTCGCTTTGCCACGCAGCAAGATCGTGGTGTCGTAGGGCGGCACACCGAAACTCCAACACACGGACGGATTTTT
>CAZJCN010000373.1:0-2801 GCA_964544195.1 uncultured Phycisphaeraceae bacterium
TCCTGGTGATCGGAGTCTTCCACGATGTTCGTACTGATGGCGATTCGTCGATGGCCGAGCGAGATGAGGTACTCGACGACCTCTTTGCTGGCAGCGCGAGATTCGTAGTACACACTGACCGCCTTGCCACTTGTCATCCTCGTGCCCACTACCACGACCGGGATGTCTTCCTCCGCGATTTCCCTGCATGTCATATGGGTGTCGTGTGTCGCCCGGATCACGGCACCACGGATCCCCAGACGTTGGAACATGTGTGAATACGTCTCGTCTTTGTGACGATTACGCCGAAGCTCCAGGATGGTGAGTTGAAGATGCGTGTCTGCCAGGGCACCGTAGATCCCTTCCAGCAGAGCGGCGTCAAACGGCGATCCGAGCGAGGTCGTGCCGGCATAGAGAAAGGCAATCGTGTTTTTAACGTCGCGCCGGGTTCGGCGGGGCAGATCCAGACCACTGCAATTAACAACGGACAACACCTTGTTGCGCAGCTCATCACTGACCGAATCGTGGTTGTTCAGTACCCGCGATACTGTTGAGATGGACACGCCCGCTTTTCTGGCAATCGCTCGCACTGTCATCATGACGCACTCGCCATCGGATAGTAGATGCCAAAGACTTGATGTATCTGTTACTGATAATGATTGCGAACAGTTCTAACAAGTATCAGTATACCCGCGAAGCCCCCGCGGTCAAGCAAAATCAGCGTAATGCCTGTATATTTGTGCTTTTATGTTAAATCAGAATATGGAGTTCGAATATTATACAGCCCAATCTGAAACATTTTGTTTCATGCAATGAGTGCCATAACTTCCACTGAATCTATGGTGTTACACTTGTTACATGCCGCCCGGGTGTCCTGAGCCCATTGAAGCTGTTAACCGACATTTCCCAGGCCGATCGAACAAGCGTGTGGATTTCGGGGCAAGACATGCTCTGAAACACATAAAATCCGGCATCTCACAAAGGCGGGGATTGTCAACAATTCAAGTGAGTCCTGATTCATGGATGACCTGCCGCAGGCACCTTGTCCTGCAAAACCCCGACATGAATAGCGTCGTCGGCGCTTAAGCTCCTGGTCGCGTAAGTGTCCATCAAACAGTGGCCGTTTATTGAAAGAACTTCGTGGCCTTCAGATATAAACAAGAAGCAAGGGGACGGGCATGTATCCCGTCCCCTTGAACAAGGAGGAGTTGCGATAGTCGAGTGATTCTTAATGTCGTCGGCGAATCACAATCAGTGCACCTGTGCCGAGCAGTGCCAGCGTTGCGGGTTCAGGCACGGAGCTGCCACCCGGAGGGCCGCCACCCCCACCGGGAGGGCCACCGCCGCCACCCGGCCCGCCACCACCGCCACCACCGCCACCACCGCCGCCGGTGCCGAGGCTTTCCACGAGGACATAATCCACCTCGTAAAAGAAGGTCTGGTTGTTGGCCGGGTCGGAAGCAGGCTGCAGGTTGGCGTTATAGGCATCCGGGAAGAATTCGTTGGGCGCCCAGAAGTTCAGACGTACCTCGGGGATGCCTTCGATCGGACCAGTCCCACTTGGCACCGAATCGAACTCCTCGCGAACCAGCGTGCCATTGATATACCAACGAACGTAGCCGTTTTTTTGATCCGGGTCCCACTCAAACCGATAGGTGTTGAATTGGGTCAGGTCGAATCCGGGCACGGTGACAAATGCCAGGTCGCCGGGGTTACTGAAATCGGCACCGTCAAACACGTTTGTCAGCACGCGGTCGTCCCCGGGAACGATATCGTTGGACAGCAGTTCCCAGTCAATCTCGTCCCGGCTGCCACCGGTGGAAGCCAGATCCCAGGTAAACAGCGAACCGACGATTCCGCCGGGGATACCAGAAACCAGGCGCGACCGGGTTTCAAAAGCCATCGGCCCATGCACCGCAGGATCAAACTCTTGCACCGTCTGGATTTCCGAACCATAAAACGAGTCGCCCGGCGTAATGGCGATGGGGTTGTATGTATCAAACTGCAGCCGTGCGACACCGTTCTGGACTGTCGGATACTGATCAAATCGCAGTTGGGTACGTCCGATGAATGAACTCGGCGCCCCGGTGCCATCCGGGCCGGCGTCCGGCAGCCTCCAAACCGCCGGATCGATCGGCGCGTCAAAATCATCCCGCAACAACACCGTGGCATCGGCCGGGGTGGCAACCAATCCTGCGATGCAGAATGCTGCACTTAGACCGATACCAGCCCTATTAACAAGACGACATAAACCTTCCCCTCTTGTCCGGCCCGGCGGTGCCGTGCCTTTCAGCCACATGAAATTCATATCTGCTCCTTTCTTAGAGAAGTGATGAAATCCGCCGTCGCACACGCAACGGCACAAAGTGATCGAGATACGTTTCAGGCTCGAAATGTTGGGTTGAAATGTGGAAGGAATCCCCCTGAAAGCTCGACCCGCTCCGACTGAGGGCATCTCCCATCATGCATCTCTAAAATAGACGGCCGATCAGATGCGTCAATAAGGATTGCAGTCTATGCTATAAGTTTCTTTAGTTTCTTGCTTACCTGTTTTTCAGGGTGATACGGCACGAGAATGCCATCATGATTCCAGCTTAAGTAATTAAGAATTGCGTTTATAACAGTCGTAGAAACAAATAACCGGTTGATCTGATGAAACACTGATCGACGGATCTGTTCGCAGGCAATGCCACGAGACGGATGAGTCGACACAAGGACACGGTCAGGCCCTAGGTACTGATTCAGCTCATGAAGGTAAGCGTTCTTGATGTAGCAGACCCCTCAACGGTTTCATACGACATCGCCCTGCCGCATCAGTCGAT
>CAZJCN010000374.1:0-2792 GCA_964544195.1 uncultured Phycisphaeraceae bacterium
AGACGGAAGCCGAGTCCAAGCCCGGCCCGAGTGAATTCGAGTTTCGCTATCCCGGCCCGAAACCGCAGACCAAAGAAGCGGCGATCATGCTGCTGTGCGACTGCGTCGAGGGAGCGGCCCGTGCCCTGCCGGAACCCACGCCGGTCAGGCTGGAGCAACTGGTCCGTAATCTCGCCCGCAAGCGACTGATGGACGGGCAGTTCGACGAGTGCAACCTGACCTTGGCGGAGCTTCACAAGATCGAACAGTCGATCGTGAAAACACTCTGCGCGGTGTATCACGGCCGGATCGCGTATCCGAGTGATAAAAAGACCGAACCCGAAAAACACCAGCCTTCTCAAACCGAAAACGCGGTCGGATGATGCAGCCACGCCATCATCGACCGACGTGCGGAGATCGAACTAATCAGGTTTGTCACGGGATTTGGCCGATGTAGTCTTTGATATACACCCACGGCTCAAGATGCCGGGATGTGGGTTTTTCGTTAAAATCCTCGGTTTTCCGCCCCGTATCGGGCGGTAACCTGATGGAGTTAAAAGGTTTGAGTAAAAGCCGGATGTTGATTGCCGTCAGCAGCCCCTGGGCCAGCGAGAAGCTCGCCGAGCCGATCGCGGACATGGCCCGGCGTCTGGACGCCACCGCGGTGGTCGCCCACGTCGCCCAGCTGCAGGACGAGGATGAACACGAAACGGACGCCACCCGTCGGGGTGAAGAAACCCTGAAGCTGTTGACCGAGACGCTGAAGAACGCCGGGGTCGAAACCGAGGGCGTCATGTTGTTTTCCGACGACGTCGCCAAAGCCATCCTCAACACCGCCCACGCCAAACAATGCACGATGATCGTCCTTGGCCTGACCGGCAAGGGCGTGCTCAAGCGCCTGATCGCCGGGGACGTGCCGACTAACATCATCCGACAGGCCGACCTGCCCGTGCTGCTATGCCCGGCTAACTGGAACGGCTCGATCTGATCACCGGGACGCGTATTCCATCGCTCAATGTCCGGAAGATGCCCGCCGGGGGGTTGACATGAACGCGTAATTGTTTGCCGTGAGGCCGACCGGTTTCCCCTTAACCTTGAAACGCACACGCCGACGCCTGTTAACCGCAGCACAACGCCGAGCGTTAGCCGGCCGGATGGTCTGGGCTGTTGTTGCCATGCAGGCCGCGATGATTCTGACGCTGGCGGTTACACCCAGCGATCCACCGAAACATTCGCGTCTGATGCAGCTGATCTGGGCGTGGATGCACAAGCCGACGTTCTACCCGCTGATTGTCCTGATACTCGGTGGCCCGGTGTTATCCATCCTGGCATGGCGGGTTCCCGGACGCCATCGTCGTATCCTGATCACAGCATGGGTCGTGTTTACAACGATCGTCGTCGTGGGGTTCGGAGAACGGGTGAAGGTCATGCTGCACGTCTTGTGGTGGCAATCCACCGGATCATGATGACGAAGCAGACGCCTGTGCCGATTCATTGGGATCGGCATCGAGACCCTGTGGGAAAAGATACATGTTCCCACGCAAAACAAGCAATGCACCGATCAGAGCGTAGAGGATGAGATAGACGCGGATCAGCACGAGCATACTGACCAGCTGATTGGCGTCGGCGTCGGGGGACGGCAGCAGCATCGCAACCGCCAACGCCTCCATGACGCCGAGACCCTGATATGTCAACGGCACACTGCCCGCGAGGAACACCACCGGCAACACGGTCAGCATGATCCCGGCACTCAAACCCATTCCTAACGCCCAACCCGCACAGCTCGTCGCCAACGCCTGACAGAAATGGACCGGCAAACTCACCAGCACGGCCAGCACGATCCAGCGTTTGTGTTCGCGGTAGGTCGCGGCGGCATCGTCGATCCGGACGATCAGGTTTTCCGGGCCCCACCGTCGAATCAATCGGTCCAGACCAAGCCACCTGCGAACGTGGCGGGAGAAATACAGCCCGGCCCCCATCACGACGCACCCGAAGCCAAGCCAGATCAAGGCGGTGACTTCCGTGACCAGCAACCTGTCTGCGTCGTTCAGACCACCCCGCATCAACAACACGATGCCGGCCAACCCCGCCAGCAACACCAGCCCGAGCAGGCCGGCCACCCGGTCGAAAATCACGCTCATCACCGCGATACCGCGGGCGCCGCTGCCCTTGGCGGCATAATACGCTTTGACCACGTCGCCGCCGGTCATCCCCGGCATACAGAAATTGAAAAACAACCCCACCATCGTCAGGCGCATAGCCTTGGCATAAGGCACACGCATCCCTCGACAGCGCATCAGCAACCACCACCGAAACGCCTGGATCGGGAACACCGGGACGAGTAAAAGCAGACCCACCAGTAACAAGCCGTAGTCCGCCCCCTTGATCATGGAGACGATTCCGGGCTTGAAGCGGGGCTGATCGGCACGGATGGTTTCAGAGTCGATCACCACCCTGACCTCGCCGGTGCCTTCGGGCCCAAGCAGCCGATATCCGCCTTGACCATCCGCGGAAAGGACGCGAAGTGCCACCGGCTGCTCAAGCGTCTTGCCGTCGGTTAATTGATACCCGGCCGGGATCAGCACCTGATCGTGCCAGGAAAGCGTCCAGGCGATGTAACCCACACCCGCAACCGCGAGCAGTAGCCTCAGCACGATGGAAAGGGTTTTCTTCATGGAATCCGTTCCGTCCGGATGTAGCGTATATCGGCGACGGGCTGTCACCTGCGCCAACCGTCACACAGCGGGCGACAACACGCTATCCTTGAAGCATGTCCACACTCGACCCCGGATTGGAACCACCCGGTGACTGGC
>CAZJCN010000375.1:0-2786 GCA_964544195.1 uncultured Phycisphaeraceae bacterium
GGGCACAACGTCGCGGCACTGGCGGCCTACCCCGAGCTGGGGTGCCACGGCAAACACTACGACGTCCCCGACGGGTGGGGCATCCTCCGAGGGGTCTATTGTGCAGGGCAGGACAAGACGTTCCGTTTTCTCGAAGACGTGCTGGGCGAGGTCGCGGAGCTTTTCCCCGGGCCATACATCCACCTCGGCGGCGATGAACGCAAGGACGGGCTCTGGGAAAGCTGCCCACGATGTCGTGAAAGAAAAGCAAAACTAAACCTGCCCGATGAAGCCGCGTTACAGAAGTGGTTCATGCAACGGGTTGCTGACCGTGTGCATGGCGGGCTGTGTCGACGAACAATCGTCTGGGGGGACAACATCGATGCCGGCGGCATCCCGGGCCAGATTGTCCAGGGCTGGATCCCGGGGCAGGCGATCAAGGCGGCGCGTCAGGGGTTGGACACGATCAATTCCACGAACGACTGGGTGTACTTCGATTACCCGCAGACTCCCGAACTGGCCGCGGAAAGACCCCAGTGGATGAAACTGCTGACGTTGGAGAAGGTGTACGGCTTCGATCCCATCCCGGAGGACCTGGAACCGGAAAGGCACAAGCACATCCTCGGCAGTGAGGCCCCGCTTTGGACCGAGTATGTCCCCGACGAGGCGACCCTGTGCCGGCAGGTCTTCCCGAGATTATTCGCGTTCAGTGAAGCGGTATGGTCCAGCCCGGCTGTCCGCGATTGGGAGAACTTCCAGCAACGGTTGTCCGGGCGTCCACCGATCCAGCGCCTGACCTGACCCCGCTGGCAAACTGACTTCGGGACGGGTTCAGGATGAGGCACGAAGCGATCGGACCGCTTCGCCGACGGTTCGACCCTCCACCGCGGCTCCGGTGCTTTTTAGGTGTTTCATCGCGATCCCGATCGCCTGGCCGTCATTGCCCGCCCCAAGGATCGCGTCTTTCACCGGCTCCAGTGCCGTGACGATTTCTTCCATCGACAACGTCTTCGGCAGCAGGGATTCCAGGATCGCCAGCTCTTGCTTGGCTTGTTCGACCGCCTCCGGCCGGTCGCTAACGTCGATCATCTCCTGCACGGACTTGGCGATCTTGCGGACGACCTGCTGAGCCTGTTCATCATCAAGGGATTTGCCTGTTCGGCTGGATACGGTCTGCAATTCACCCATCACGACCCGCAGAAGGTCGCGTCGCCGGGTGTCCTTGTTACGCATCGCTTCGGTCAGTTGGGCTTTGATCTCGTCAACAAGCATGGGCACCTCGGTCAGTCGCGGGGAGGATGTTATCGCCATGATAGGTTCCCGCATGGGTTGGGCCAACATGGGGCGGTGTCGGATGAATCGGTCGGGTTCTGCTATGCTTACCTGACTGGGCCGGCGATTCGAGCCTGACGCCCTGACCCGAAACCCACCCCAGAGATAGAGAGGGACGAACCATGCAGATTAATGACGCGCTGACGCTGGTACGGGAGAAGTTCACCGAAGAGGCCCAGGGCAAGACCGAGGGCGAGGTGGCGGACAAGTACCAGGACGCTTTTACCGACTTCCCCGTGACCATGGAAGTGGCGACGCACATCTTTGCGGTGCAACTGATCCAACACAACATGGCCCAGCAGATGCAGGCCCAGCAGCAGGCCGCCCAACAGCAGCAGGGCGGGGCGCAAGGCTGATCGGTTGACGGCCGAAAGTCGGAAAGGCGTGTCCATGGGGTGTCGGAAGATCTTCTCCGTGGTCGTGATGGTGTGTCTGGTGGGTCTGTCGGTCGGCCAGCATGAGGCTATCGGTATTTCCAATCGGCATCCGTGCCCGGCCGTAGACAAGACGATCCGTCTGGAAGTGGGCAGCGTCGGCGATCCTGACATGACCTTGGCGCTCGCCCGGCTGGATACCGCGCTTCGTCGGGAGCTTGGCATCGAGAGCGAACAGACGGCCGTGGGGCTGCTGGACCTGACGACCGGCAGAGCTGCGATGTTGCGTGCCGATACCCAGTATTACGCCGCGAGCATCCCCAAGATCGTCATCCTGTTGACGTATTTCCATACGTTCCCCGAGAAGGCGGAACAGCTTGACGACACCACGGCTCACGAACTGGGGCTGATGATCAAGCGGTCCGACAACGCGCTAGCCGCTAAGTACAGTCGTCTGCTTGGGCTGGACACCATCGAGCAGGTCGTGACCTCACCGAGGTATCAGCTCTACGATCCAATGCATGGCGGGGGGCTGTGGATGGGGAAACACTACGGCCCGGGAGAGGAACGCAACCGCGACCCCTTGGCTGGCGATTCCCACACCGCCACCGTCCGGCAGCTTTTGCGCTATTACCTGATGCTGGAGCAGGGCCGACTGGTCAGCCCCGAGGTTTCTCGGGTGATGCGACGGGTCTTTGAAAGCCCGACCATTGAGCACCTGGAGGCCAAGATCGTGAAAGCCTTGGCTGGCCGGGACGTGACCATTCTGCGTAAAAGCGGGACGTGGAGTGATTGGCGCGGCGACTCGGCGGTGGTCCGGGGGGATGGCCGGCATTACATCCTCGCGGTGCTGACGCATGTGCCAACCCCCGACGATCGGGCCGATCCCCCGCCCGGTGAAACCTATATCGTTCGCCTGGCCCGTGCGATCGACGACTGGGCTATCGCAGGATTTAAGGGCGATCCGATAGTTCACGAAGCACCCTAGCTCCAGGAGATTCGGCTTATGACCGAGACTTGCCCGAACCATATCCCCGACGATGCGTATCAACAGATCGAACAATGGATCGAAAGTGCCGACAGCCCGGTCGGGATCGATGC
>CAZJCN010000376.1:0-2780 GCA_964544195.1 uncultured Phycisphaeraceae bacterium
CCGACAACCGCGACGCCAGACCAAGCCTCTGCCAACCCGGTCGGCCGTGCTACCGCCGCAAGTAATCGGCCGCAGGACGTTCACCCGCCGACCACATGACATCGGCATCATGCGGGATGAAAGGCCGGGTCATGCCGAACCGGAACCACTGCCGTGTCCCGATGGGACTCTAATGCCGCGGTGAACACCGCGTGGGTCGTTGCGGCCTCTTCGGGGGTAGCGCAATAGAACGGCTGTTGCATCCCGTCTCGTCCCGACACCAATTCGTCGAGGAACGCCGCCCACATCTGAAGGATGCTGTCACTGAACCCGAACTCGAAGATGCCGCCGGTGATGCTCGGGTAGGCGGACTGGTGGGGCGTATCCATCTCGTGCCATGCCTGTTCCCCGCCCGGAGTGTACGGCATCCAGCGGATACGCTTCGGATCACGGGTGGAAAACTCGCAGGAAAACTCGGTGCCGAGTACGCGGATAAACCATGTGTTCGCGTGGCCGGGCGCGATGCGTTTGACCGAGATGGTCATGGGAAATCCGCCCTGCTCATGCTCGATGTCACAGCTCAGGATCGCGTTGTCCCAGGTTTCACACGGGACAGGCTGACCGTCCGGCCCGGGGCGGGTGGTGACGATGTTCGTCAACTGGGCACGGACGTGATGCGGAACGAAACCCGCACGCAAGGGCATGTGCAGCGCATGCATACCCAGATCCCCCATACAGCCATACTCGCCGTTATGGGCAATCATGCGTTTCCAGTTGATCGGCTTCTTGGGGTTCAGGTCACTGCTATGCCAGAAGCCGGCCTCGACCTCGATGATGCGTCCGAACCGGCCTTCCGCCAGCCATTGCCCGATGCGATACGCACCTGGAACATACGGAAACTCCGAGCTGCACCGCACGAGCAGGTCCGGGTGGTTGCGGACAGCGGACAGGATAGACTCGTTTGCCTGCCGGTCGATACCGAACGGTTTTTCACCCAGCAGGTGTTTACCCGCGTTTAGGATGTCGATGTAGATCGTCTCGTGCAGGTCGTGGGGCACGGCACAATAGATCGCGTCGACCTGATCATCTGCCAGCAACTCACGGTGATCCGCATAAACCGCGCGGACGGTCGGGATCTTATCCCTGAACCAATGGGTGGCCGGAGTGTGCGGATCGCAGACGGCAACGATCTCGGGGCGGGCAGGTACCCCGTCGATATGACACCACCGGGCCGCGGCACTGGCGAACTCTCGGCCCATCAGGCCGCAACCGATCACCCCAAACCGGACGGTCTTGGATTCACTCATTTCGCGGCCCCCGCTCCCAAGATTTTCGCGGCTTCGTCGGCAGGCACACCATCGTGTACCACACTCATCAACGCACGGACCATCCCTGCCGGATCGGGGTGTTGTACGACGTTTCGGCCGTAAACTATCCCCGCAGCGCCTTGGGCAATAATCGCTTCCGTGCGACGCAGAATCTCCAGGTCACTGACCCGTCCGCCGCCACGCACCAGCACCGGAATACCCGTGGCCGTTTCCACCACCCGGTGATATTCGGCAGGGTCGTCGGTCGGGTCGGCCTTGATGATGTCAGCCCCCAGTTCCACAGCCTGACGAACCAGAGGGACGATCTTCTCCACGTCACCGTCCACCATGTATCCGCCGGCCTCCTCATTGGGACGGAACACCAAAGGCTCGATCATCATCGGCATCGCTGCGGCGTCGCAGGCGGGCTTCAGCGACAGGATGTTCTGGATACATTGGTCAGTCACCTCGGGCGCGCCGGGGATCTGAAAGAGATTCACGACCACGCACGCCGCGTCCAGCCGAACCGCCTGCCCTACCGCGTCTTCAATCATGCGACTGAAAAGTACACCGGGCAGCTTCTTGCCGTACACATTGGCGACATCGGTACGCAGAACCAGCGACGGCTTGAACCGCCCGGGGATCGACTGAAGAAGTCTTGCCTGGCCGACGGTGAGCTGGACAGCATCCGGCCCGGCGTCGACTACGGTCCGCACCGCGGCGGCAAGGTCTTCAATGCCTGACAGGAACGCCCCTTCATTGAAAAAGCCGTGGTCAATCGCGACATCAAAACACCGACGGCTGGTCGGGTGAAACAACCGATTGATCCGGTACGCTTTCATAAGCTTGCTCCTTGGTTTGAACGGGCTGCGGCGGGCTCGGACACATCCTCTGGTCGCCGCGATACCTCCTCGTAACGTCTTGCTGAACGACTAGGTCGACCTGGCTGAGGTGTCGATAGTCGTGGATTTTCCGATCTAACACGCTGACTAATCATCCCTCTGGCGTGTCGCGGGTCAGTGAGCAGGTAATTTAACACGGTTCATGGTGCCAACAAGCCCCTCTTGCTCATTTACCATGATTTTCTTTTTGCGGGGATAAAAAACCCCTCAGAGGATGATCGTGTGACCGGGCCTGATCCGGAGAGGGGCTTGGTCTCGAAATAGATAGTTAGTTATTGCTTATTGGAGTATAGTGTTCGTGGGATATCGCAGATTCTGTGGCGTATCGAAACCTCCGTATGTTGAAGACGCGATCCGTCCAAGCATTTGCGTATAGGTCCGGAGGTTAAATATCTCGATAAAAAACCAGGCCCATTATTCCCGGGTATATTAGCGTCGATTAATTATCAGATAATTAAAAGTGTCTGTGGGCAGGGCCTTGGGGCGAGTGATCGTCAAATCCCGGTGAGTCATCGGCGGGTGTGTGCCATCTCGCCGGGCACACTGATCGGTTGAAATGATCCCGTGGCGGCGGATTCTCGAGCGGCCAAAC
>CAZJCN010000377.1:0-1141 GCA_964544195.1 uncultured Phycisphaeraceae bacterium
TCCGCCGCCTCATAGAGCGACGGGGGGATGTTCGACAGGCCCGCCAGGTACAACAGCATGTTGTTCGATCCGATCGAGGCCCACAGCCCCATGATCATCAGCGAGGGCTTGGCCCAGTGATAACGGGTCAACCACTCCGGCGGGTTCAGGCCGTCCTGGCTCATCTCCGGCAGATGCCATAACACTTTCCCCAGACCGATCAGGGCAAACAGCCCGACCATCAGGGCGCCGCACACGATCACCGCGTAGCCCATGCCTTCGTCCGGGAGGCTCTTGTACGAGCGGGGCACGAAAATGGATTCCAGCAGCAGCGCGATACCAAGCGACAGCATCCCCATGCTCAACCAGTAGCTGGTCGTCGGGTGATTAGACCAGCTCGGCGCAAAAAAGTGGGGCAGGCTCAGAAAAGCGAGACCCAGGCACAGAGACAATACGCCCAGGTCACCGTCCTTCCACATGCAACGTAGCCGGTACAGGCCGAAGAGTGTCAGCAGGCCGATCAGTCCCAGTGTCAACAGTTCTCCGGACCGCACCATGGCTGGCGGGGTGTCGTTAACGACGACGGCCAGTTGATCCAGGATCGGCCTGAGCGCATTGTTCAGCGGGCCGGTGTGTGGGCTGTAGAGTTTTTTCCAGAGGATGAACGTCGCCACGCCGGCGGTGAAGTAGGGGAAGTAAAACAGCGTCCGGTAGACCGTCTGCCCGCCGAGCATCCCGCCGATGAAGATGAGTGAGACGATACCGACCAGCAGGATCGACATGGCGGTGGTCCCCATGCCCACCAGCATCAGCGCCGTGATCCCGACCAGCATCATCAGGCCGGCGACAAACACCGCCCGACGGGACGCCCCTTTGCCGTGCAGGTCCTGGCTGAGCAGGATCGCCGCGATGAGGCTTCCGCCGATCCCGAACGGGATCCCCATCATGAAAAACAGCGTGTTCCCGAAATACTTGAAGAACTCCGGTTCGTTGAGCAGCCGACGGAAATTATCCAACCCGATGAACCGAACCGGCTCATCCTTGAACATATTGTGGGTTTGCAGGTCCCAGTTGGTAAACGCCATCAATAGGCAGAACACCAGCGGGAACAGGGTGAACGAGATGAACCCGAGGATGTTGGGAGCCAGGAAAAGCAGTCCCG
>CAZJCN010000377.1:1241-2751 GCA_964544195.1 uncultured Phycisphaeraceae bacterium
CGCAATGTCGGACGCTGTTCGAGTGTGCGTTCTATTTCCAGATGAGCGCGACGGGCGGTTTCGTCTGCGGCTTCGCGAGCGGTCATCATGTTTTCCAACAGCTTGTCCCATCCGAACTGCATGGTCCGCAGCATCGCGTTCTGACTGATGTATGGACTGACAGATTTGGGCACCCCGTCCTGCTGCGCCAGTTCCAACACCGCGTCATGACAACCCCACTCGTTGGGATACTCCGGTGGGCGGGAAAAGAGTTCGCCTTTCGCGTATTTCGGGTTCGGCGGCAAGGCGTCGGCCGACTTGACGATGTCCATGTTGTACGGCTCACTGGCGAGGAAAGCGAGAAAGTAGGCCGCCAGGTCCTTGTGTCGGCTTGCCTTGTAGATCCCCGCCGGTCGGGTGCCGATCTCCATGTTGCGATACATGTCACACGGGAAGGCGCAGACCGTAAACCGCGGGCGTTCTTTGAACTGTCTCAGGCGGATCAGGCCCCATCGGCCGGTGATGACCATCGCGTACTGCCCACGCATGAACATCGACATCGTGTTTCCGCCGTACCCCGATTCACCGGAGAACGAGGCCTGTTCCGCAGCGGAAGGAAACAGGTGATCTTCGTACACCCACTTGTAAAGCCGTTCGAGCACCTGCACGTAACGCTCGTCATCCAGAGTGCATCGAGTCAGTGTTTCGTTGTAGATCGACAGTCCCAGTGACCGGTGCATGACCGTAATCATCCGGGAATAATAGGGGTGGATCGGTGAATTCAGAAAGAACGCTTCCTGCCGGGCGCCCGGCGTGTTGGCGCGTCGGACGAACTCCTTGCCGATCCGCTCGAACGTGTCGAAGTCCCAGTAACGGGGCGGCGGCTCCATGCCGAGTTTCTCAAACGTATCAACATTCGCCCACAGGGCCAGCACGCCCACATTGCAAGGGTAGCCGTACTGCCTCCCGTTGATGGTGATCAGGGGTTCAACGCCTTTGTAGGTTGTTGAAGGATCAAAACCGAGCTTCTTGGCAGGCCCCGTGACATCTTCCAGCAACCCGATCGCCACGAAGTCGCTGAGATCGAAGTCTCCCGACGCGTCGATGATATCGCCGGCGACACCGGAGACGCCTTGAATAACTTTCTTGTCACCGGTCCCGATGGAGGTGTCCAGTCGCAGTTCAACAATCGGTTTGCCGTCTTCGGTGACCAGTCCCTGATCGATCAGCCATTCATGAAACAGTCGAACCTGTTCCGCACGCGCGGGATTGGCATCGGTGACCCAATACAGGATCGGCACGTCACTCTGAACATTCGGTAACGTCAGGTATGTGCCGGCTGCGGCGATAACGAGACAAAGAGCGATGATTACGAATAACGTACGCATCAATGACTATTGTATTGTATTTTTACGCTTTAACAGGACGGTTCCGATCGTACCCAGCACGATGATCGTCGCCGGTTCGGGGACATTACCGAGCACGTCTGCGGGTGGTGGCGTTCCCGCGTTCCAGCTACCGAGGATGAGGT
>CAZJCN010000378.1:0-2749 GCA_964544195.1 uncultured Phycisphaeraceae bacterium
TCTTCCACAGGCACGGCTCGTTCTGCCGACCGCCTTCAAACGTCAACCAGCATTTATTCGTGATCTTGGGCATATCATTTCACAATCGGTCAATATGAATCAGAGCCCATGAAGGCCCGTCTCATGTTGCCATACTCCGGTGACCGGATGCGGACCTCGGCAAAGCTGTCTCACGAGATTATATCTCTAATCAACACCTCGCCGGGGTCGACGGCCTTACCCGCCCGCGATGGCAGGAACAATCGACACTTCGTCCCCCGGCTTCAGGGCGGTGTTCAGATTATCCATAAAGCGGATGTCCTCGTCGTTGACGTAAATATTGATAAAACGATTGATTTCGTTTTCCGACTTGAACAACCGCTTGCCGAAATCAGGGTAATCCTGAGCGAGCGTGTTCAGCACCGCCCCGACGCTGTCCCCCGCCACAGCGATCGATTCCTGATCGCCGACCTGCGGCCGAAGGGCTGTCGGTATGTGAACGGTAACGGTATCAGACATTGCGTTTACTCCTGTATTTCGCATCTGTTCGGGTTTATGCGGTGGGCGTGGTGGACTGGCCGGCGTGAGACTCCTCCAACTGACGCACCAGCTCGTCAAACTCAGACAGCTTGGCGTTGATCGTCGGATTGGGCGGGAACTGCCCCTGCATCACCTCGACGGTTTTCAGCCCGTTGCCGGTGATACAGACACAGATGGATTCGTCGCGGGGAATCCGTCCCGATTCGATCAGCTTGATGGCGCAGGCAAGCGTCGTTCCACCCGCCGGCTCGGTAAAGATGCCCTGCGTTCTGCCGAGCAGCTTCACCGCGTCGAGAATCTCCTGATCACTGGCGGACTCGCCCCACCCGCCGGAATCTCGCACCACCTTGATCACGTAATACCCGTCGGCGGGATTCCCGATCGCGATGCTCTTGGCAATCGTATTCGGCTTTTGCGGGTGGAACAGGTCCATCCCTTCTTTGAGTGCCGTCACAACCGGGTTGCAGCCGTCGGCCTGAGCCGCATAAATCTTCGGCTGGTTATCCTCGACCAGTCCGAGAGTGATGAATTCCTGGTAGGCCTTCCAGATCTTGGGCAGGATGGTTCCGCCGGCGACGGGGGAAACCGTGTGTTTCGGCAGCCGCCAACCCATCTGCTCGGCAATCTCAAAGCCGTGCGTCTTGGCGCCTTCGGTGTAGTACGGCCGAAGGTTCACGTTCACGATCGCCCATCGGTATTTATCCGCGATCTGCGAGCACAGCCGGTTCACATCATCGTAATTGCCCTTGATCCGGAACATGCGAGGCCCGAAGCTGAGCGTCGCGACAATCTTCCCTTCTTCGAGGTCGTGGGGAATCATGACACAGGCACGCAAACCCGCCGCCGCGGCGTGAGCCGCGACACTGTGAGCCAGGTTCCCGGTGGACGCACAACCGACCGTGTCGAAATCGAACTCGATGGCTTTGGTCAACGCCACGGAGACCACCCGATCCTTGTAGGAATACGATGGGTAATTGGCGCTGTCGTCCTTGATGTACAGTTCCTTGACACCCAGCTCGGCAGCCAGGCGATCAGCCTTGATCAGCGGGGTGAAGCCGGACTGGAATCCCGCACGGGGTTCACCCTCGATCGGCAGTAAGTCCCGGTAGCGCCACAACGAACGGGGGCCGGCATCGATCGTTTCACGAGTCACCTTCCCTTTCATCGCCTCGTAATCGTACGCCACCTCAAGCGGGCCGAAGTCGAGGTCACACACGGTCAACGGCTTGAGCGGATAGTGCTCATGACACTCTTTACATTCCAAAGCTTTAACGTAGCTCATGTTGTCCGCCCTGTTCATGGTGGTGCATTGGCTGCTTCATCAACATTTCCGGCTACAGGTCATGCCGGTTAAATCCTGTCCTAAGCGGCTAACGAGTGAGGGGCTCAAGAAAAAACCCCTTCTCATCAAAGACAAGAAGGGGCATGGCTTTACAAGTAAAGTCCTGGCCGCCTCTTATCTTCCCCGACTTTAAGCCGGGCGGGAGTTCGCACCTGTCTTCCCATTCGATGGAAACGGTTGCGGTGGCGTCACAGGGCCCGATCCCTCAGCCACTCTCGATAAGACGCTGGTATTTCAGTTCAGTGTAAGCATACGCCCGGCTAGGGTCAATGACCCTACCGGATATTCCTCATTCAAGCCGACGTTTACCACGCGAAGTGGGCAAAGGCCTTGTTGGCTTCCGCCATGCGGTGGACCTGGTCGCGGGTGTTCATGGCCTTGCCCTCACCACGGGCGGCGTCCATCAACTCCTTCGCGAGACGCAGATACATCGGCTTGCCGGACTCGGACCGGGCCGCGCCGATGATCCATCGGAAGGTCAGCGACTGCTGACGCCGCTTGTTGACCTGCATGGGAACCTGGTAGTTCGTCCCGCCGACACGCTTGGAGCGAACTTCCACCTCCGGCTTCACGTTGTTGATGGCCTTATGGAAGACCTCGATCGCCGGCGGATCACCTTTGGTGCGCTTCTCGATCTCGTCAAGAGCAGCATACACAACCCGCTGGGCGACACTTTTTTTACCGTCTCGCATCACACAGTTGATGAAGCGGGACAGCACTTTGTCGCCGTAGCGCGGGTCCGGTTTGAGTTGTTGTTCGGCTTTGGTGATACGGTTGCCCATGAGGCGGATCCTTTCTTTCGGCTCGTCAAGGGTGAAGCGATATGGCCTCAACCTCATCGTTCACCGCCGGATCAACACAACCCGGCGATTACTTGCCGACAAACGG
>CAZJCN010000379.1:0-2745 GCA_964544195.1 uncultured Phycisphaeraceae bacterium
AGCCCCGGATCCCCATTCGAAAAACTGCCCTGCAGGTGGAATGTTGTCAGGTTGGAGATGTTCAAACCGGGGATGGTGCCCGGCGCGTTGTCCTGCAGGAAGTCGTCCAACGCGATCGTCAGAGTCTGGTTGTCTCCGACCATGAGGTTACTGAAACGATAAACACGCTCGGTGCCGTCACTGTCAATCAGCACCACATTGAAAGCATCAGCCACGTT
The DNA here is from genome assembly GCA_964544195.1 of uncultured Phycisphaeraceae bacterium. Taxonomy (GTDB): domain Bacteria; phylum Planctomycetota; class Phycisphaerae; order Phycisphaerales; family Phycisphaeraceae; genus CAZJCN01. The sequence continues at coordinate 219 of CAZJCN010000379.1, forward strand.
CCCGGGATTCACATCAAGCTGAACCTGCAACTCTGTTTCACCGGTCGCGTTGACATTCGAAGGCATCACCTTCCACCCGCCACCGAAGTCATTCGCCTGAACGCGAAAGTCCGTCGCCCCGCTTGTGAAAGTGCCGTGGTCCCACTGGTTGTAGGTGCCGGATAAATTGAAGTTACTGAAATCAGACAACGTCACGCCACCGGGCGGCCCACTCTGGTTCCACTGGCTGAGAAGCACATTCAGGTCTGAAATCCCGACATACCCGTCGTTGTCCACGTCACCTTGAATGGGTACCGCCTTCGTCCAGTAGCGGACGTAATCGACCTTCATGGTCTGCGGCCAGATGGTCGTGCCGTCCGGGTCGCCGCCGAAGTCGCCCCCGACCGCCAGATTCAGGATGATATTCTTAGGTGTCTCGAAGATCGGCCGGTCTGGCGCTTCGTTGACGGTATAGTGAAGGTTACCGTCGACATAGAACCGGAGCTGGGTTTCCTCCCATTCGACAGCATACGTGTGGAAGCCGGCATGAAAGTTGACGGGCTGACCATTCTCGGTGGCGGAGTACTCACTGAACACGAACTGGTGCTGATCACAACACGGGCCCGGGTTGGTCTGCCAATGGTATGCACTGCTGGTAATGAACGGCTGGCTGCCGCGGTTCTCCATGATGTCGATCTCACCGCCGGTCGGCCACTGCACCTGATTGGGATTGAGCCAGAACGCCGGCCACATCCCCTGCGAGGTCGGCAGCCAGATGCGTGCCTCGAACCGGCCCGGGCCATACAGATCGTTGGACGTAATCAGGCCGGACTGATACGGCTTACCCTGTCGCGGCACATTGATCGCGGTCAACTCGAGGTTTCCACCTGTAACCGCGACCTGGTTGGGGTGGTAGTACTGCTTCTCGTTATTGAAGCTGTCCTTCCGATTCAGTGCGGTCCAAAGCGAGGTGTTCAGCGACGTGCCGTCGAACTCCTCGTTCATCACCAAGTCCCACCCGGGAAGGTTCGGCACCTGAGCAGTCACCCGCGAGGAAGCCGCCAGCAGAGCGCACAGTACCAGCGAACCGGTCATCCATCGATTGCTGTAAGTCGTCATCACGAATTGACTCCTTCAATGGACACTCGGGGCCGGCTGTACGCCCTTGGAATCCTAGGCGCGTTTGGGCCTGATGACCGTATTTATCGATCGATCGGTCGGCTGGACAGCCCCCATTCGCCGTACCAGTACTCCAAGGCGGTCGCACTGGCGGGCCGACGCCCTTCCAAAGATGCCTGAGCATCACCCAGCGAGCGGGTCAGGCCATCCGGCGCTTTGGCGTACCAGTCGCGGGCCGCGGGGTAGGTATCCGCGTTTCCATCTCCCTCGAAAGACGCGGTGCTGCCGTCAATTGCGGTGAAGTTGCCCTTCTCGCCGTTGTGCCATCGGCCGACACGGTCATCGGCGGCGTGCTTGTCATCGAAGAAGCTGTTGCGGTTCATCGACCACATCGGGTCTTCCTCGATCAGCAGCGGCGTCAGCACGTTGACATGGGATGACGTGTCATTCTTATCCCGCGCGATGATCGACTGGCTGGGGATCTGGTCGATGTTGGCGTTGTTCCACGCGGTGAAGACGGAGTAATCGAACTTGCCGTTGCTGCCGATGCCATCATTGGAAGGCATCCCGTTGGAGCGGGTCGCGCCTTCCTCCAGAGCCGGACAACGATACAGCTCGCGTGACTCACCGACGTAGGGGAAGATCGTCCCCTCATCCGGTGCGTTACGCACGGCAAGGAACAGACTCGGACCATCGGTCAGCCAAGTGCGACTGTGTTTCGGTGGGGTTCGCAGGTTCGAGGGCAGTGTGTCGCGGTTGTCCGTGGCATAAGCGGTGAACGCGATACCGAACTGTCGCAGCTGGTTCTTGCACTGGATATCCAGCGCCGCCTTGCGGGCCGCGCCGAGCGCGGGCAGCAGGATCCCCACCAGCAGTGCGATGATCGAGATCACCACCAGCAGCTCGATCAGCGTAAACGCTTTCTGTTTAACGGTCATGGTCTGGCTCCTTCTTCGAGTCGTTACCCTGATGTATCTGGGCGACCCCGGCCCGCCGCTTTTTCGTTAATCCGGCCGCTCACCGTTGAGCGGGCGGCCGGCTTCAGTGTTTGAAACAATCAAACGTTCGTTTTCCCGGTGACCGTCAGCCGTTACCCCAACAGCCGCCGGGCGATAATGTCATCAAGCCGTTCAGCGACGGCGGATCAGCGCCAGACCACCCAAGCCCAACAGCGCCACACTGGCCGGTTCGGGGATGGTCGGGGTGCCGGGCGGGGGCGGGGTGCCGTTGTTCCAGGTACCCAGCACGATGTTCAGGTCGGCGATACCGACGAACCCGTCGCCGTTGATGTCACCCGAAAGGTCCACCGTGTCGAACCCGCCGGGCATGTTGCTCGGCAGCGCGGTCGCGTTGGCGGTCGCCAGGTCCGGGAAGACCTCCAGCGTCATGCCGTCAACGATCAGCTGGCCACCACCGGCACCGGGGCTGG
>CAZJCN010000380.1:0-2729 GCA_964544195.1 uncultured Phycisphaeraceae bacterium
CCCTTGCGACGGGTTCCAGTTAAACTCACAAGAGGTCTAAGTCAGTACGACAAAGGGTTTTCCGGGCTTTCGGAGCCCGGACGTGGCCGGGGGAATCTGAAAACATCCGGACAGGGCAGCGACGACACCATGCCCATGGATGAATGCAGGAGAGGGTAATCGTATTGGGCAGTATGTGCAGGGAATGGCCGTATCCGGCTGATTTGCCGTTCCCGGCAGCACACCCTGCCGTTCGCATGCAATAACTGTGGGGCAACGCCCCGGTCGGACGTCTTGTCTGGCTCATCGTTTCTTTTTTCGCACGGCGACACCGGCAAGTGTCGCCCATGAGAGCGGACTTCTATGTCAACCACCACTGGGATCCTTGAGATCGGCAGGCGGGCCGACGGCCGGCTGCGCCAACTTGACCAAACCTATGTCTCCTCGCCAATGGACCCCGTTGTCCTGGCCAAGGACATCGAGCGTTACGACCTCCGACCCGGTCTGATGCTTGAAGTCGAGCTGGGTAAACCCATGGGTGGCGGCAGCAGCAACCAGCCCTCCGGCAAGAAGAACAAAAAAGCCAAGAAGCCTAAGTTTGATGCGATCGATCCCAACGCTCTACGCGTCAACAAGATTATTGCCGTAGAAGGCATGGACCCTGAGGAGTACCTCAAGAAGTCGCGCAAGTTCGAAGACCTGACAACGGTGGACCCTCAGCCCCGCATGACGTTGGAATACCCAGGGGGCCCCGCCGCCTGCCGATTGATCGACCTGTTCTGCCCGATCGGCTACGGCCAGCGCGGCATGATCGTCAGCCCACCCAAGGCTGGCAAAACCACGTTGCTTCAGAACATCGCCTTTGCCTGCGAGAAGAATCACCCGGACGTCATTACCATCGCGCTGTTGATCGACGAACGCCCGGAAGAAGTGACGGATTTCCGTCGTAACGTTCCCTGCACCGTCTGGGCGTCGAGTAACGACCACACCCCCGAGCGTCACTGTGCGTTGGCGATGCTGGCGATCGAGCGTTGCAAGCGCTGGGCCGAGATGGGCAAGGACGTGATTATCGTGCTCGATTCGCTGACCCGACTCGGCCGGGCGTTCAACACGGCACCGAACATGCAGAACACCGGCCGAACCCTCTCCGGCGGGCTTGACGCCGGGGCGCTGGCGATCCCCAAGCAGATCTTCGGTGCCGCTCGACGCTTCGAGGAAGGCGGCTCACTGACCATCATTGCCACCGCCCTGGTCGATACCGGCAGCCGGGGAGATCAGGTCATCTTCGAGGAGTTCAAGGGCACCGGCAACATGGAACTGATCCTCGACCGCAAGATCGCGGAGCAGCGTCTGTTCCCCGCGATCGATCTGGCCGCCAGCGGCACCCGCAAAGAAGACAAGCTGATGAGTGAGCACGAGCTGGCGACCATGACCGCGCTACGGCGTCGTCTACTGAATATGCCTCCGCCGCAACAGGTCGAACAGCTGCTCAAAGCGCTGGAACGGTTCAAGACCAACGCCGAATTGGTCGGCAACCCTCAGTCGCCAGGAGCCGCTCCAAGCGCCGAGCAACAGCAACGCGGTCCCTTGGGGCCGGGCCGACGTACCCAACGTACCGGTACGATCTGAGATTCCGGGGCTAATGATCGGCGACCTCGCCGCTTTTAGCGTGTCAGCTACTTGATGGAGTGCGCTGATTCAGCAATACAGAGCACGGATCAGCTGTTGGGTAATCTCATCCGGGTTCTCAGCGCCGCACACCGCAGAGCTGACAGCGACGCCTTTCACACCTGCCGATACCAGCTCCCCGATATTCTTTGAATTGATCCCGCCGATCGCCAAGTGCGGCAGCCTGCCCCAAGCAAGGTATTCTTTGAGATATCCCGGGCCCGCAAGCACAGGTTTGTGTTTGGTCGTTGTCGGAAACATCGGGCCGACGCCGCAGTAATCCGCACCATCCTTCAAGGCCTGTTTAGCTTGGTCGAGGTTGGAGGTGCTCACGCCGATCAGAAGCTGTCGGCCGACGAGCTTACGTGCCTCCCGACAGGGCAGGTCGGTCTGGCCGAGGTGTACCCCGTCGGCCTCGCCGAGTAGTGCCACGTCCGGCCGATCGTTGACGATGGCAGATACACCTTTAGGCCGACATAATGAAACCAGCCTGCGGGTGCGAGCCAACAGTTCTTTCCCATCCAGATCTTTTTCACGCAGCTGAATACAATCGGCACCACCGGCAATCGCCGCCTCGGCAACCTCAAGCCAGTCACCGGCTTGGCACAGCGATTCGCTGATTAACACACACAGCCTCCACTGCCGGGCGCGTGTCGTCCCCAAAGTCGTCATCAACCGCTGCTCCAACGTGTAACCGCGGTATCGAAGTTTTTCGATTGCCGCTGCCACATCCGTCAGGGTTTCCGGCAGGGTCTTGCTGTATTCCTCCAATACACGCAAGGCTTCGCTGAGCCGTTTGCCCGCAGCCGTCACGACGTCTGCAACATCCGATCGGCTTTGTTCGCTTTGCGTGGTGATGGTGGTTCCGACATCTCCGGGTGTGTCACGCCAGGCATCCAATTGACTGATTGACGCGAGGCATTGGGCCAGATCGTGCCGTAGTTGCTTGAGCTGACCGGATAACTCAGCATCGTCCAAGACAAACCTCGCCGCGTCTTCCATCACACGCAGTGCTTCGCGTGCCCGATTGGCGTTGGCGTCGAGGATACGGTACACGCTCGGCATATCACGAAGACTCCGAC
>CAZJCN010000381.1:0-2720 GCA_964544195.1 uncultured Phycisphaeraceae bacterium
TTGTCCAGGGTCAGGGCCGTGGCCACCAGGCTGCGGATCCCGCCGGCATGCAATATCAGGGCGTGGTTGGTCTGCATGACGATATTATCGGCCTGACGTGCCGCTGGACGTGAGATTCACGGGATCACCATATCGCTGAGGATCCGCTAAAATCCCCCCACCGTAACCACGAAGGAGCTGGACATGGCGATCGTCGTCTTTGAACACCACGCAATGGAAACCTCTGCCCGCCTTGGTCAGGTACTCCGTGACCACGGCTTCCGACTCCGCACCGTGCGCCTCTATGCCGGAGACGCCATCCCACCGGACCTGGATGACGTGGACGGGATCGTCAGCATGGGCGGGCCGATGAACGTGGACCAGACCGCCGACTATCCGTGGATCGAACAGGAATGTGCCTACCTCAAGGCCGGGCACGAAGCCAACCTGCCGATCGTGGGCATCTGCCTCGGGGCGCAGCTGATCGCCCAGGCCTTGGGTGGAAAGGTCACCGCGATGGACAAGCCGGAGATCGGCTGGTCGCCCGTCCGCCAGTTCCGTCCGGGCTTCCCCGACACGATCTTCAGCGGAATCCCCTGGCAAACCGACCAGTTCCACACACATGGGTACGAGGTCTCAGAACTGCCCCCCGGGGGTGCCCTGCTTGCCAGCTCCGAGGCATGCCGTCATCAAGCGTTCCGGGTCGGGCTGATGACCTACGCCTTCCAGTATCACTTCGAATGGACCCGCGAGGACATCAACGGAGTCCTGGCCCAGTTCGGCGACTGGATTACCTCCTCCGGCGGCAACATCGAAGCGATCCGGCAGGAAACGGACCAGAAGTACGAAAACTATCGCCGCCTCGGGGACAAACTGTGTGTGAACCTGGCCACCATGCTGTTCTGTATCGAACACCGGCTGCATCACACCAAAGGCCCGGTCGCGAATTACCACGCGTCGTCTTCCTGATATGACCGGTTGACATGACCACCGCCCGATCCCGACTGACGCTGAAAGTTCCACGCGATTTCAACCTTCAGTCGGCTGTGTGTAGCTACGGGTACTTCGTCCTCACACCGAACCGGTGGGACAATGACACCCAATCGTTTTGCCGACCATTGACCATCGGCTCTAACAACCAACCAGTCCGGATCACGATTCGACCGGACAGAAAATCGCGTGATGCGCTGGTGATCCTCTGCGATCGCAAACTCACACCCCCCGAACGTGATGAGGTCAAAACCCAGTGCCGGCGGATGCTGCGAACCGAGGAGGACCTGTCCGAGTGGTACGCCTTGCACCCGATCGCCAAAAGAAAGCGGTTTGGCCGGCTGTTCCGCTCCCCCACGCTGTTCGAGGACATCGTCAAGACCATCACGGGCTGCAACGTCACATGGACCAACACGGTCCGCATGAATCAACTGTTGTGCGAAAGGATCGGAACCGATGGAGCGTTCCCGACCCCCGAGCAACTCGCAAAAGTTCGACCGGACCGACTTAAAACCTTGTGCAAAGTCGGGTACCGTGCGGAACGGATCGTGCGCCTGGCCCGCGAGGTGTGTAACGGTAGGCTGGACCTGTCCGGGTTCGAAAATCCGGAGCTGAACTCGCAAGAGGTTTATCAATCACTGCTGAAGATCCACGGTATCGGGCCTTATGCCGCCGCGAACATCTGCATGCTGTTGGGCTATTACGATCGGCTGGCCATCGATACGGAAACGTACCGCCACTTCTGCCAGACCTTCGGCGTTAAACGCCCCAAAGACCCGTCACGACTGCACAAACAAATCGAACGTCACTACACCCGTTTCCACCCGTATCCATTCCTCGCCTATTGGTTCGAGCTCTGGTGCGGTTATGAAACCGCCAACGGCAAGCCCGCCCCCCAGTGGCGCCCGGAAGAAGCGGGCGACTTCACCGCTGCCAAACTCAATAAAAAAACTTAATCGCTACAGCTGGCCCGCCCCTGTGACCACCGCCTCGGTCTCCACCCCGACGATGGCGATACCCGCAGCGTCTGCCGCAGCGATTACTTTATCTTTCTCCGCCAGGATGACCGATCCCGCCGCCACCGCTAGGCAGGCCCCCCTCGCGGCTTTGAGTGATTCGATGGTCTGTACGCCGACCGTGGGAACATCGAACCGGCGGTCCTTGTCGGGTTTCGGGCCTTTCAGCAGAACCCACCCCCCTGATCGACACAACTCACCCGCCCGCCGAATCATCCCATCGGTCCCTTCGATGGCCTCCACCGCGATCACGTCCTTGTCTTTGACCGCGATGGCCTGACCGATGTCCAGATCGTTCATCCGCATCAGGATCGGCCAACCGAAAGCGATATCCGCCATCTGCACGGCGCTGGGTTGAACGCGTGTCATCACGCCGGCGGACGCGAGGTGCTCCGGGATGTAACGGGTGGTGTCGATCAACTCAATCCCCTGGCTACACAGTTCGTCGGCCAATGCCGAGAGCAATACCTGACTGCGGCGGTCGTGGCGAAGTACACGATACCACAGCCGAACCGCCCGCCAATCGGGCATCTGCTTTAACACGGCAAACGGGTCGTACATCCGTGCTTTACGAACCGCCCCCACCATCACCGCCTGCTCGGCACCCCATCGACGCAACAGTCGAACCCACCGGCCCAGCCGAAGAACCCCCGCCTTGGCGTACTGATCGCACAGTGCCGGCAGGTCAGGATCGTGACCATCACCGATCGCCACGCAGACCACCCGCCGGCCCGC
>CAZJCN010000382.1:0-2718 GCA_964544195.1 uncultured Phycisphaeraceae bacterium
GTGTTCCACATCGCGTTGTCAGGCGGGACGACGCCTTGGCCGTTTTATCATCGGCTGTTGATAGACACCCGGTTCCGCAAGGTGCCTTGGGAACACACGCATATCTGGATCGTCGACGAACGCCGGGTGCCGTTCGAGGATGAACGCAGCAACTACCGCAGTCTGCGGGAATCTCTGCTGGACGATATCCCCACACCGCAGGAGCAGGTACACCCGATGCAGGTGATGTCCGATGACCCGGCGGGAGAATATGAAGATCAGCTGAAACTGGCTTTTGATTCGCCGACCGAGACACCCCGTCTTGATTTTGTGTTGTTGGGGATGGGCGATGATTGCCATACCGCCAGCCTGTTTCCGCAATCGGATGCGATCCACGTGTCTGATCGATGGGTCGTGGTCAACGACGGGCCGAAGGTCACACCTCCGCCGCGCGTCACGATGACCTACCCGCTGCTGAATGCAGCCCGGCATCTGGCCGTCCTCTGTACCGGTTCAAAAAAGGCGGATGCCCTACGGCGGGTTTCGGAGCAGATGAAGAACGGGCCCGACCCCGATAACCTGCCGATTACCGGGATCCAACCCGCTGATGGAGAACTGGCCTGGTACCTTGATCGGGCCGCGGCAGGGGTTGGCTGAGTTATTCAGGATGGATATCTCGTGATAGTGGCTGATGAGGGCCGTCGGGGTTCAAGGGGTGCGTACAGGATGGTTGAATAATGTAATTCGCGATGTAAGTGTTTCGTGTTTCATATTTAATGTTGTTTCACGACAACAGTTAAACATTAAAGCACCCTTGCATTTTGCGGTGATATCGGTGATAATAATTCTATTGGGTGCCCGCTGACGCAACCCTTTCTTATGATTAAGTTTGCGGGCTTTGGTTATAGTGCTGTAATACGGCCCGGTGCCCAAATAGTGTTTGTTAACGTCGTTTCCATCCCTTAAACCGGCAAGCTCCATGACTATAGAACACAAAGAAATCGGCCCAGTCGTAGCCCAGCCGGGCCAGCCCCTCTACGAGTCGGTCAAGCAGGCCCTGACCGAAGCCATCAACAGCGGGTACTTCCAGCCGGGCAAACGAATGCCCAGTACCAAGGAGTTGAGCCGGCAGATGTCCGTCTCTCTCGTCACCGCACACCGCGCGCTGCAGGAACTGGTCGCGGTAGGGTTGTTGGAGCGGACCCGTGGCCGGGGCACTTATGTTGTCGAAAATCATCACGAGGTCCGTCCCCGTATGCGGATCGGGGCGCTGATCCATCGTGATGCGCTGGTCTCCGATGTCTACCACAGCGGCATTATCGAAGGCATGCACCGGGCTGCCGTCGAGATGGGGTGTGACCTGATCCTCATGGGCGAACAGATCGATTCGCGGCAGGACGTCCATGCCTATGTGCTGGTGAACCCCGCAGCGTCTCAGATCGAAGTACTTCTTGAACAGGGGATAGGAAAAGCGCCCGTCGCGATGGTCGGGGCGCGTTCAGACAACAAGGATATCCCGTCAATCGATACCGACAGCCGGGACCTTGCCACGCAGGCGGTGAACCACCTGTATCAGCTCGGTCACCGTCGGATCGGATGCTTTGTCGGAAGCAGCCATTATCTTCACAACTACGATCTTTACGAAGGTTTTATCCAGGCGTGTAAGGCATTGGGGATCCCCGAACGAGATCGGCCGATCGTGGAACTACAAAGTTCCGGCATGCGGACCGACGACAAACTCAAGCTCAACCGCATGCTCAGTGAAAAAAGCCTGACCGCCGTCTTTGCCGGGGGGTACGACTTGGCTCTTGAGGTCTATCAGGCCGCATCCACCATCGGCCTGCGTATCCCACAGGACCTGTCCGTCATCGGCGTGGACGACCCGGCCAGTGCTGCGCAGCTTAATCCGCCGTTGACCACCCTGCGTCAGCCGCTCGATCATCTCGGCCATGCTGCCGTGTCTTCGCTGGTTAATTACCTCAGCGACGACGAATCGCAACTGAAGCGGAAAGTGATGCGTGGCGAGCTGGTCATCCGCCGATCCACCGGGGCACCTGTCAGTGGGTGATTGAACCGTCTTTCCTCTCACGCAGCCATCGAAAATACCCCTCCATCTTGCCCCGTCACAGGTTGCCGGGCGGGGCTGCTGGATTATTGATTCTGAGGCACGCTTTTCATGTCCCTCGGCTTTATTCGCGGCGACGATTGTTATATAATTGTTGGCCAATCAACAATGTCATGACAGGACATGACGTGACCTGATACACGCCCCGGAGGACCCGGCATGCAATCATTCACGATCGCGGTACAGCAGGCGACCCGGACCGACATGGGAACCCTGTCAGGCCACTTCACCCTGCTGGACTGGGGCGTCATGGTCGGGTACTTGATCCTGACAAGCATTCTGGGGGTGGGGCTTGCCGGCAAGCAGCAGAGCATGCAGGACTTTTTCCGGGGTGGCGACAAGCTGCCTTGGTATGCCGTCTCAGGCTCGATGATCGCGACGATCATCTCGGCCGTCACCTTTATCGGGGTGCCCGCCATCGTCTACCGGGAAACCGGGGACTTTACCTATCTGCAGTTCGGGATCATCGCCGGGCTGCTGTCTCGTCTGTTTGTCGCGTTCGTGTTGGTCCCTGCCTATTACAAGCATCGGGTTTACAGCCCATACGATTACATGGGCCGACAGCTCGGCGAATCGGCTCGGACGGTGACGACCGCCATGTTCTCCCTGATGGG
>CAZJCN010000383.1:0-2708 GCA_964544195.1 uncultured Phycisphaeraceae bacterium
CGCTGGATTTCAACGCTTCAACAGGCCGATCGTCCTGAACACGCACAGCGACCAGAAGGCCCTGCTCGTCCCACCCGAGCCAAGCTTTGGCGTCAATGTCCTGCGGGTCGTAGGTCCAGCCGCGGTCCGCCAGGAACCCGATCGCTCCCCCATTCCCACCCCACTCGTTCAGGTCGCCGTCAACAACCACCCCTTCAAGGCGCGGCACGTCAACAGCAGGCAAGGCATCGCTCGCCCCTGCAGCCAGCGGGACCCGATCACCCCGCTGCAGCCATTGCACGACTATCGAGCGTGTGGGGTCATGGAACCATGTCAGAAAAAGCGTGTCTGGGCCGCTCACATCTCGAGGAGCGATATCATCCCCTGTCTGGCCCGCTGACAGCGAAGATACCGAAGCACCAACCAGCAGACAAAAGATAATTAGAAACCTGAACACGCCCCGATCCAAGATCAAGACTGGGATTTTCATCTGAGCCATGATACTCAACCTAAGATCAGCGGTCATCATCTGTCCGAGCCGACTCGCCCGGTGATCCGGTCTTGAGTATGATGCTTAGTTCGCCACCCAGATTCAATATTGACCTACCATAGAAGGAAGCACCGTGGCCGAGCGCGTTTACATCCGTGACCTCAAGCCCGCCCAGAATATCGACGGGGTGTTTGCGGTTCAGAACTGCCAGCTTGGGAAGACCAAGAACGGCAAACCCTACATCAAATGCCTGCTTGCGGATAAAACCGGACGCACCCCCGGGCGGATGTGGAACACCACGGAAGAACAGTTTAAAACCCTGCCAACGGACGGTTTTGTCTGGATCGCCGGCCAGACCCAGCCGTACCAAGGTGAGATGCAGATCATCATTCAGGATATTCGGCCGTACGAACCCAGCGCTTCCGACCTGGTCGAACTGCTGCCCTCGACAGAGAAAGACATCGATCAGATGTTCAGCGAGGTGCTCAGGCTGCTCCAGACCCTTGAGCATCCGGCGATCCGGGAGTTGTCCAACCGCTACCTGGAAGACGGCGACCTGATGGACCGATTCTGCAAAGCCCCGGCGGCCATGACGCTACACCATGCATACCTTGGCGGTTTGTTGGAACACACGCTGAGCCTGATGAAGCTGGCCGACACATTGTGCCCACTTTACCCCGAACTGAACCGCGACATCATGCTGTTCGGTGTTTTTCTTCACGATCTGGGCAAGTGTGCCGAGCTGACCTGGGAACAGGGATTCGGGTATTCGGAAGACGGTCAATTGATCGGCCACATCGCTCGGGGCTTGGTCTGGTTGGAGCAGAAGGCGCTGGCTTGTGAACAAGCCGGGATCAAGGTGCCCGACGCGATACTCCGAGTCCTCGGCCACATCATTCTGTCCCACCATGGAACGGCGGAATTCGGGGCTCTGAAAGTCCCCGCCACGCCGGAGGCCATCGCGATCAGCATCTTGGATAATCTCGACGCCAAGTTGAATATGTCTTTGGCGGTGACCCGGAACAAAGATGGCAAATCTTCTGAATTAGATGGTAATTTTACTGATAAAGTCTGGGCACTGGATACAAAGCTCTACCGCCCCGACCCCACCACGGTTGAAGATACGGAATCATAAAGTGAGTCACCCGTGAGTTCAGCCCCCACCGCCCCAAACCTGCCATACAAAATAGCGGTGCTCTGTTACCTGTTCGACGAGCAGGAGCGCGTCCTGTTATTACATCGTAAACGTCCGCCGAATCAGGACCTGTATTCCCCCATCGGCGGCAAGCTCGAACAGGACCAGGGAGAAAGCCCCACCGCATGCGCCATTCGGGAAATCCGAGAGGAAACCGGCCTGACTGTAAGCCCCAATGACCTGCATCTGACAGGCATTGTCTCGGAATGCGGCCACGAGAACGAATCTCATTGGTTGATGTACCTTTACGAATTAACCCACCCGGTGTGGGTCGAACCCGGTCCGATGGATGAGGGCCTGCTGGAATGGCACGAAGCCGGGAGTGTAACAGCGTTAACAATTCCGGTTACTGACCGGGAAGTGATCTGGCCGCTGTTTTGGCGCTATCGTGGCCACTTTTTTGCCGCTCACATTGATTGCCGAAACCATGCGTTACGGTGGCGAATTGAACAACCGGCCGGTGATGTGAGCGATTGGAAAACTGCCGACTAATATTGAAAATATCCCTCAGTACTCGGCTAGTTGTTGTTAAAATATCTCTTGGGTATCATGTTCCGCTTTCCCGGGGGCTACGATTGTTGATGTAGTGCAATACTTAACGCGGGGATGTTACCCGGCGTTGTTATACGCACGGCCGGTGGGGCCGGGCAGAGGTGTCTATCGCAGTTTAACGCAAGGAAAAGAAAGTGAAACGGTACACAGCGGACAGTTCCTCCGGGGCAATCGTACCTTGGCGGGAAGGTCCGGGGGCCTACATCGCGCAGCTCAAGAAAGACCTGAACATCGACGGGGTCGTTCTGGGCATAATCAATCCGAGCAGGCCCTGTGCCGACGAGTTGCTGGCGGTCGCCGGTGTCAAGGGAGCAGAGGTCCGAAAATGGTGCGAGCAAGACAGTCGCCGGGATGCTCTATTGAAGCAAGCTCACCGTAAAGGATTCGCTGTCGGGAAAACCGCGAAATCCACGCCGGGTCCCGCCCTACCGCCATCACGACACGCCGCCGTGTTCATGCAGAACGCAGTTCAGGGTTTATCACGTGCGTGGT
>CAZJCN010000384.1:0-2691 GCA_964544195.1 uncultured Phycisphaeraceae bacterium
TCATCGTGCCGGAGGACGCCATCTCGTTTGATGACCGGTTGCACGGCCGACAGTCGGTCAATATCCATGAGCAGGTCGGCGATTTCATCGTCGCGACCAAGTCCGGGCTGCCGGCCTATCAACTGGCGGTGGTGGTGGATGATGCTCGGCAGGGTGTGACGGAAGTGGTGCGCGGGGACGATCTGCTCGGGTCCACCGCCCGACAGCTCTGGCTGTATCAGGTGCTGGAGTTGGAGCCTGTTCCACGATACACCCACCTGCCTCTTGTTCTCGGGCCGGATGGGCGCCGACTGGCCAAGCGACATGGCGACACACGACTGGATCGGTATCGACAGATGGGCGTTTCGCCGGAGCGGGTCGTCGGCCTGATCGCGTGGTGGTCGGGCGTCAGTGATGAAAGGGTGGAAATGTCACCTCAGGCCTTCGCCGAGCGGTTCAGCCTCGAACGTATCCCACGAAAGCCGGTAACCCACACGCAGGAGGATGAGGCATGGCTATTGGCCGATTGCTGCGTATCACGGGACTGATACTCATTCTGATTTTGTCACCTCTCCTGATCGCATGCGAAGAAAATGCCACTCCTCCGCCACGTCCCGCTGAAACGGGCTCTCTGGACGACGATGGCAACGTCATCGAGGTTGCGATCAAGGGGCAGGTGTTCAAACTGGAATTGGCCTTGGATGATGCCACGCGGTTTCAAGGCTTGTCTGACCGAGAGGACATCCCGGAAGACGGCGGGATGTTGTTTGTGTTTCCGGACGCTCAGGTGAGACACTTCGTGATGAGGCGGTGTCTGGTTCCTATTGATATCGCCTTTCTCGATACAACGGGCGAAGTGGTCTGGATGCATGCCATGCAGGTCGAGCCCGACCCTGAGGCTCCGGATTATCGTCTCAAACATTACAGCAGTCATTACCCGGCCCAGTTCGCCATCGAGTTCCGAGAAGGAACGATCCGAAGGTTAGGCCTGAAGCAAGGTGATCGTATTGACTTGCCGTTGGATTCGCTTAAGAAACGCGCGCAATAAGACGATGCTCAAAACACTTACAGATTCTTACCTGCCTGTTGTGGGACGTCATGCACGGTTCGGACCTTCTGCTAGTTGTCGACCCGATTTTTGAAGACGGCGAGATTGACAGCCGGGTCCGTACCGCCCTTTCTCATTGGACAGGCCACGACCGCCCCCAGGTCCGAAAAATCGATACCCATCGTTTCATCGAGGACCCTCCCAAGCTCGATCAGGTCGTCTGCGCCTGGTTGGTGCTGGAAGACGAGGGCTCGTCATCGGCCTGTGAGGTGATCGGACTGGTTCAGGACGCACATATCCCCGCGATGATCAGCCTTCCAGGCGGGGGGCGTGATGTGACGGGATTCGAGGACGGTATCGTGTCCTGTTCGTTAGAGGCGGAGCCGGCGCAGATCTATTCCGTGCTGCGTTCGCTGTGGAGCCAGGCGGCGGTTCTGTCAGACCTGCGTCGAGAGATCCGCATGCTCCGCGCCCATGAAGAGGGCTTATGCGGGCAGATCGCCTTGCTGGATGAAGAGCTGAGGATGGCGGCGCAGTTGCAGAAGGAGTTCATGCCAACCGACCTGCCGAGTGTCGGGGGTGTTGATTTCGAGGTGTTGTGGAGACCGGCCGGTTACGTCAGCGGGGATATTTATGACGTCAGCCGACTGGACGAACATCACTTGGGACTCTTTATCGCTGACGCGGTCGGGCATGGTGTTCCCGCCGCCTTGATGACGGTGCATATCAAGCGGTCGATGCCGACCAAGCTGATTGATCCGTCCTACCCTGGGGGGTATCGGATCCTCAGTCCGGGCGAAGCCTTGGCCGTGCTGAACCGGGAGATGATCCAGCAGCAGAGTGGGAAGGTGCGGTTCGCCACGGCGGCCTACGGCGTGATCGACACACGGACCAACAAGCTCACTTTTGCCCGAGCGGGACACCCCTACCCGTTGATCCTTCGAGCCGATGGCGGGACCGAAACATTGGAGCCGGAGGGTGGGTTGCTGGGCGTCTTCCCGGACGAAGAGTTCGAGGAGGTCACGGTCGACCTGGGTGTCGGTGACCGCGTTCTTCTCTATTCGGATGGTTTCGAGGTCGCTTTCCCGAAACAGGAAGCCGGTGAAAACGGAGAGGCTGAGAAACGAACGAAAATCGCCACCGATCAGTACACTCAGGAGTTTGAAGACCTGCGCCACGGCAACGCCCAAGCCGCCCTTGAACGACTTGTCGAACGCCTGAACATGCAGTCCGGCTCGCTGAATCAGCGTGACGACCTGACGGTCGTGTGCATGACCATCTCCGCCAAAGCTGACGAGTCGGCAAACGATACGAACAACTCGGAATCCACCGCCAGCGCAGCCTGAATATTGTCAGCCTTCTTTAATGAAACCCGCGTTGATCAGTGTCTGCCGATCTATGCCCGAGCTGCTGTCGGGGCGAGCCAGCATCTGTTCAAGCTGATGCGCGATAGTCTTGCTGATGATGTCGGCTTCAAGGTTGACCTTTCGGCCCGGAGCGGACTGCCCTAAGGTGGTGATCTCAAGCGTGGTCGGGATCAACGCGACCTCAATGTCGTCTTTCCCGACGTCGGCAAGGGTGAGACTGACGCCGTCGATCGCTACCGAGCCTTTGGGGATCATGTACCGCATCAGAGCGGCCGGCGGCTGAACACGGACCCGCCA
>CAZJCN010000385.1:0-2682 GCA_964544195.1 uncultured Phycisphaeraceae bacterium
GAACGACGCTCGAGCAGGCCCACGCCATCCTTAACCAGAACAAGGTCGAGAAGCTCTTGCTGGTTGACGGCGACATGCGCCTGACCGGGCTGATCACGATGCGCGACATCGAAAAGCTCAGCCAGTTCCCCCTCGCCTGCCGGGACCACCGCGGTCGGCTTCGTGTCGGTGCAGCGGTGGGGGTGCATCAGCTCGACCGGGTCGCCGCCCTGATCGAAGCTGAGGTGGACGTGATCGTTGTCGATTCGGCGCACGGGCACAGCTCGAACGTCATCGAAACCGTCAAAGCCGTTAAGGCTAAATATGACATCGACGTGGTAGCCGGCAACGTGGCGACACAACAGGGTGCGCAGGACCTGATCGACGCTGGTGCCGATGCGGTGAAAGTCGGCATCGGTCCCGGCTCAATCTGCACGACCCGTGTCGTCACCGGCGTGGGCGTCCCGCAACTGACCGCCATCGCCAATGCCTGCCGAGCCGCGGACAAGGCTGGCATCCCCATCATCGCCGACGGGGGGATCCGACATTCGGGCGACATCACCAAGGCGCTCGCCGCCGGGGCCTCCAGTGTCATGCTCGGGTCCCTGTTCGCCGGACTGGACGAATCTCCCGGCGAGATGGTGATCCACCAGGGCCGGCGGTACAAGACCTATCGGGGCATGGGCTCGCAAGGCGCGATGATGCAGGGCTCCGCCGACCGATACAGCCAGGCCGGCGTGACCCGTGAAAAGATGGTCCCCGAAGGCGTGGAAGGGCGCGTTCCTTATCGCGGCCCGCTGTCGGACTTCGTCTATCAGATGGTCGGCGGGCTCAAGGCCGGGATGGGTTACTGCGGCACACCCACCATCGACGCCCTCCGCCGTGACGCCCGCTTTGTTCGGGTCAGCAGTGCGTCTTTGGTCGAATCCCACCCGCACGACATCAACATCACCAAGGAAAGTCCGAACTACACCGCCGATGTCCGTGAGGAGTAAGTTGATTCACCGTTGCTGCCGTAGTCTTCGATCGCTAGATACCTGATCCTTCAACAGTGATACTGATCACGCAAAAAAATCAGGCCGGTACGGACTACACGACATCCATACCAGCCTGATAAAAATAATTTACTGACTATCCGGCTGACCCGTGAGTTCATTCAGGTCAGATCAATGTCCTGATTCAGGCTCAGGCAGCAGAACCGTATCGATCACGTGAACGACACCATTGGCGGCTTCAAGGTCAGTGGCAAGAATCCGTGCGTCGTTGATATGCACGGTTTCGCCTTTGACCTTGATCGTTAAATGGCCTCCCGCTGCCGTATCCAGCGAGCTGTTCTGTATAACATCGCCAGCCTTGAGTTTCCCGGGGATCACATGATATAGCAGGACGGTCTGTAGCTGCTTCTTGTTCTCGGGTTTCAGCAAAGACTCGACCGTCCCGGCGGGTAGTTTGGAGAACGCCTCATCCGTAGGGGCAAAGACCGTGTAGGGACCGTCCAGCTCCAGGGTCTCAGCCAAGCCCGCGGCCTTGGCTGCGGTCAACAGGGTGTTGAACGAGCCGGCCTGTGATGCGATGTCCACGATGCTGGGCTTATCCTTGGGCATCACGACAGTGTCGATGACATGGATGATGCCGTTGCTGGCTTTCAGGTCAGTCTTGACCACTTTGGCACCATCAATCATGACGCCCTCTGGTTCCGTATGAATAGACAGGAACTTGCCGGGCACCGCGGTTTTCAGCAGAGAAGAGTTAACCACGTCACCAGCCGGGGCTTCACCCGGAACCACGTGGTATAACAGGATCGTACGTAGCTGATCCTTGTTTTCCGGCTTGAGCAATGTCTCCACCGTGCCCGCCGGCAACTTGGCGAATGCCTCGTCCGTGGGGGCGAAAACGGTAAATGGGCCGTCTGACATCAGTGTTTCGGCAAGCCCCGCGGCCTTGGCAGCCGTCAGGAGCGTGTTGAAAGACCCGGCTTCCGATGCCAGCTCAACAATGTTGTGACTGTGTGCATGTTCGTGCTTACTGTCCTTGCTGGACGCGCAGTCTGATGAACACGAGCCACACCCGGCATAAGCGGGGGACGCTGTGATTAACAGCATCAATGCGCCGGCTGTCGCGGCTGTCGTAATAGTTCTGATTGTATGCATGGTTTGTATCCTTTTTGATGGTAATGGTATGAGTGGGGGGGGTAGTTGCATTAACCCATGGCGGGTACGACATGCCAGCGCTTCATGATCGACTTGAGCGATACGGCCTGATAAACAGCCGCCGCACCCACCAAGGTGTAAACGATCTTGCTCATCACGGTGGTCGAGCCGCCGAATAGTGTGGCAACCAGGTCGAAATCGGCCAGGCCGACCAAACCCCAGTTGAGTCCGCCTACAACAAGCAACACAGCGGCGATGATGTCAAACATTTTCATGGTCTTTTCCTTTAGTGAAGAGGTTCTCGTACTGAAAGATTCTTTGGCGATGTTCACATGAACCCGCCCGTGAGTAATGAAAGTATTTCGGACCGCAGGTGCGGTTCGTCCCGGAACCGGCCGTGCAAAGCCATGGTCTGCATAACCGACCCTGACTTGTTCACACCCCGCATCTTCATGCAGAAGTGCTCGCCTCGGACAATGACCGCCACACCTTCCGGCCGAAGGTGTTCTTGGATGGCGTCTGCGATCTGATTCGTCATGCGTTCCTGGATCTG
>CAZJCN010000386.1:0-2681 GCA_964544195.1 uncultured Phycisphaeraceae bacterium
GTATTGCGTATCGAGGCCGCGTCCGTGGCCGCTGCCGTACTCATTCGATACCTGTCGATGAAGTAGGCGACTGCGTGCGAAGGCAAGCGTCGATACCCCCGCACTCAAAAGAGACGTTACAATCTTCCGTCCCGCCACCCCGTCATCCGGGGACCCGGGCGGGGTTGTATTCATGACTCACCCTGACATGACCTACACACCCGATTGACCATGGCAACACTTCAAGAACGTTTCGAAGCCGTCAGCAAAGTCCTCGAGTCGGTGGGGCAGGCCCATGTGCTGCAGTTCTATGACAGCCTGACCGACGAGCAGCGCGATCGTCTGCTGTCTCAGATCGAAGGCATCGACTGGCTCGAGGTGACACGGCTGATTGAGACCCACGTGCTCAACAAACCAGCCCTGCATTTGCCGGACCGGATTGAGCCGGCACCGTACTACCCCAATCAGCCCGAAGACGACAAGCAAGCGGGAACCTATCGGGAGGCTCGGGCTCTGGGCGAAAAACTGCTCCGCGAAGGAATGGTCGCCGCGTTCACCGTCGCAGGCGGTCAGGGCACACGTCTCGGATGGGACGGCCCCAAGGGCACATTCCCAGCCACACCCGTGACTGGCCGACCGTTATTCGGCGTTCTGGCAGATTACATCGTCAAAGCCCAAAAGAAATTCGGCGGAACTATCCCTTGGTACGTGATGACCAGCCCCGCCAACCATGACGACACGGTGGCCTTTTTCAAGGAACACGAATACTTCGGCCTGAACCCCGACAATGTCTGGCACTTCCCGCAGGCCATGATGCCCGCGATCGGGATGTATGGGGAACTTCGAGGCAAAGTTCTGCTTGCCGACAAGGATTCCCTGGTTCTTTCGCCGAACGGTCACGGCGGATCGCTCAAGGCGCTCTACACCTCCGGCGCGATCGACGACATGAAAAAGCGAGGTATTACCCAGATCAGCTACACCCAGGTCGACAACCCGACCGTTCATGTCGTGGACCCGCTGTTCATCGGCCTGCACGCCATGGATGAGGCGCAGATGTCCTCCAAGATGCTCCCCAAGACCGGCCCCAAGGAAAAGCTGGGGAACTTCTGCCTCGCCGACGGGCGTATGACCGTCATCGAATATTCAGACCTGCCCGACGAACTGGCTCACCAGACCACCGAGGACGGTCAGTTGCGGTTCCGGGCCGGGTCCATCGCGATCCACATGATCCAGCTTGATTTTGTCGAGTCGATCAATGAATCCGCGCAGGGGTTTGCCCTGCCGTTCCACCGGGCTGAAAAGAAGGTCGCCCATATCGATCTCAGCACAGCCGAGCCGATCAAGCCCACCGAACCCAATGCGGTGAAGCTGGAGACGTTCGTGTTCGATGCGCTACCCATGTGTGAGCGTTCGATCATCTATGAAACCGACCGAGTCGAGGAGTTTGCCCCGATCAAGAACGCCGACGCCCCCGGCGCGGTGGATTGCCCGGCGACGAGCAAACAGCTCCAGACCGAACGGGCGGCACGCTGGCTGGCGGTCCACAGCGTACAGATCCCGCGTAATGGTGAAGGCCAGGTCGATGCCCGGATCGAGATCAGCCACCTGACGGCGATCGAGCCTGAGGACCTCAAGTCAACTGAAATACCCAAAGAGATCCAGGCCGGCGAATCCGTCGTGCTCTAAGTCTCGGGCATCTATCCGCGATGACAGGTGGAGCAAGAACGGCGATTTTCTCGCCGTTGCTTTGCGCCTCTCCTTTATCGTGATCGGAGAATGAAGGCGTAAAAAAACCCTCGGCTGACGCCGAGGGTTTTGGAAGCTGAGTTGGGCATCCCTGCTGTTCTCCCCAATTGCTTCCCTGCCTTTCTCCCTCTCCTGTTTCTCCTCCTCCGGCTTTCTCCCGATCCGTCTTTCTCCCAAAAGAACGGTTTTCTCCTCTCAGCTTCCCTCCCAGGGGTCTTTCTCCCACCCCGGGTCGTCCATGTAATGTACTCAAAATCTCAGCGATTACAACCCGTCCAATCGATTTAACCGGAACTTTGCATCGGCCGTCTGAAGTAACCCTGTTCCTTCCCGCTTCGGGGCGTCTAGCGAGTTAAAATAGGCAAAGCCAGGCTTTTTCAGGCTTGGGATTTTCGGGGCTGGTTTGCTGCTGTTATGGGCCGGGACGTCAGGCTATAATCGCGCTGTCACCTCACCGGTTCTGGCCGGCTAGCATCAAATCGGGGGACTAGGCCGTTCTATCTCCAATCAATCGGGTGAGATATGAAAATCAAAGTGGCGTGTCATTGCGGCAGCGTTTTTTATGTCCCCGACTCGCTCGTCGGGCAGACCGTGCGGTGCCCGTCATGCCGACAAGCGATCCAGGTGCCTGAGGAACAATCATCCTCCGGGCCGGCCGCCCCCAACACGTCTCCGGCCCAACCCCCTTCAGCCCATCAACCCACACCACCACCCACCCCCGACCCCGAAGCGATGGTCGATCTGAGCGACCTGACCTCTCTTGATCAAGACCCGATGGCCGGCTCGACCCTCCAAGGCTCGACTGCCGGACGCAGCGCGATCCGGCCGAAACCGAAAAAGCGTCGCCGATCACGTGACGCCGACGGTTCGACCATCAGCGATCAGGCCATCACCCAGGAGTTGGATGATCGGATGACCCGGCTCTACGAGGTCTATGCCGGGCAGAAGATGCGGAT
>CAZJCN010000387.1:0-2675 GCA_964544195.1 uncultured Phycisphaeraceae bacterium
AGCGAATAGTTACCGGAGTATCCCGCGTGCATCCGTCGGGCGATGACATCCGCCAGTGTGACCAGCCCGATCATCCCCTTATGCTCAAGACGCGGCAGGGTCTCGTATGGTGAGTTATGTAGCCAGATGCAATCTGTGATCCTGTGCGGCAGTCGCCACTGTTGAGCTAGACGCTTACCTGCGGTGTGATGGTCGATACCGATGACCCGGCGTTCGTATTCCGCGATGTTGGCCTGATTCAGGTCGGTCAGTTCGACCACACGATCGAAGCTGCGTGGCAAGACGAAGTCGAGCGCGATCTTACCGATGTCATGTAAAAGCCCGCAGACAAAGGCTTCGTCTGGAGCCAGGTCCTTTCGGCCCGGGTGTGCCCGCGCGATCATCTCCGCGGCGACGCCGACCGCCAGGCAGTGCATCCAGAAGGCGGATCGATCGAATGACGGCGGGGCGTCGTTGTTCGCATTCCGGTCCGAGTCTGATTCTTTCGAGCTGGATGTGTGGGATTCGGAGCCGGGGTGTGGTGCGTCCGGGCCGAAGGTTTCAAAGACCTTGACGCTAAGCACAGCGTTTCGGATCGCGTTGAATCCGAGCAGCACGACCGCCTTATCTACGGTAAGCGTGTCGGAATTGATCCCTTTGTCCGCGGCCCGACACAGTGACAGGACTTTCGTGGTCAGTGACGGGTCGGCACTGACCAGTTCGATGACCTGCCTGGCATTGGAGTCGTCACTGCTGGTCAGGCTCAACAGGCGCGCCGCCACCGCCGGCAGGGTGGGCAGGGAATCGATCTGACGGAGTATCAGCTCGATGCGCTTCGGTTTGGAAGGCTCGGTCGCGAGCATCTCGTATGCACCTTGGACGATCGGCACGCGCCGACGCCGGGCCTAGACCTCCAGCAATGTCTCGATCCGCTTGAGCAGGACTTCGATGTTGAAAGGCTTTTTGATGAATTCGTCGGCACCGGCCTTGAGCAGGCTGTCGATGTCGCCCTGGTGGACCACACCCGAGACGATGATGATCTTCATATTGCCAAGGACCGGGTTCTTGCGGACCGTTTCGCAGACGACGTTGCCGTTGATATCCGGGAGCATGTAGTCGAGGATCATCAGGTCCGGCTTGAACGATTCGGTCAACAAGCCTGCGTCGTAACCTGTGCTGGCGGTGCGCAGTTCGTAGCGATCATCTCGGCCGAGCAGATCGACAAACAATTCAACGATCTGGTCGTCGTCATCGACCACGAGGATGCGCCGCTTACCCGACTCGAGTCGATCGGTCGGGATGTCGTTTTCCTTCATGAACTTGAGCAGTTCTTCGCGCGGGATCCGACGGAACCGGCTGCCCGGCACACGGAAGCCCTTAAGCCGGCCGCTGTCGAAGCATCGGATGATGGTCTGTTGGGAAACCTTGCAGATCTCGGCTGCCTCACCGGTGGTAAAGACCTGCTTGACTTCCTGATGCGATTTGCCGTTGTTCTGATTCATGGCGCGATCCCCATAGAGCAAAGCCACCGTCCGCGCAACAGCGGCTGGGGCTTTCCTATCTTTTCTAAATTGACATCGGGTCGGAAGGGGGACGACTTTATCGCTTAAGCGGATGAGAAATCCGGAGCTTCACCGGGCGTGCCTCAAGGTCCGCGAAGGGTTACACGTCACCATGACGTGAGCAGAGTATGGTCCGGTATGAAGAGAAGTTAGTCACAGCGAAACGTACTGATCATCAATCCGGGATGGATTGCACGTGAAATCGATCCGAGCGGCCACGCGTGGTGTGATGCGGAGTTTATTTCAGTTCGACCGACCAGTAGGCCTGATCGAGGAATTGCTTCCAGCTCGCGTACTTGTCGCTCCCGAGTCGCAGGCTGATGACGGGGTTGCGCCGGGGTTGTCGCGGCGGGGCGATCAGCTTCATACGTGCCTGTTCGGGGGTGCGTCCGCCCTTCCTGGCGTTGCAGCGCACGCAGCAGCACACGAGGTTGGTCCACGTGCTTTTGCCGTTCTGGCTGCGCGGGACGACGTGGTCCAGGCTCAGCTCACTGGTCGGGAAGTGTTTTCCGCAGTATTGGCAACGGTTGCGGTCCCGGGCAAAGATGTTTCGCCGATTAAGCTTGACATCCTGGCGGGGCAGCTTGTCGTAACCGAGCAGACGGATGACTTTCGGGACGGCCAGCTGCATCCGAACGGTCTGGATCCACTCGTATTCATCCGGCGAAAAACCGGCCGCCTGACGGTGAGCCGCCTGCGATGCGTCCGCCCAGTTCTCGAAGTCATAGGCAGCGAAAGACCCGTCGTCGACACGGATCACCTCGGCCAGGTCCTTGAACAACAGCGTGAAAGCCCGACGGGCATCGACCACGCGGATCGCCATCCAGAGCTTGTTCAACACAAGCACCTGACTGTTCAGTGCGGTGGCCTGTCCTTCAGTCAGCAAGACCTCACCTCTCCCACAGATCCCACAACAAGCCCCCCAAATCCTATCGGCCGAATCCGGCATCTGCAACCCCAATTTGTTGCTAAACTTATGTTAAGTATGCATATGGAATCCGCCGAGGCAAGCCGGTTTTACGGAATAATCCGGCCTTTGAAAAGACATGTCTCGGCGAGGTTGCCTGGGATTCGTGAAGGCGATAGAGTATTTCCCCCTGTTTGGGCGGATGCCAGAGCGGCCAAATGGGGTGG
>CAZJCN010000388.1:0-2673 GCA_964544195.1 uncultured Phycisphaeraceae bacterium
GAGTTTTCAGAAATTGAATCAATCGGGGTGGCCGGATTTGAACCGACGACTTCCTGCTCCCAAAGCAGGCGCTCTACCAAGCTGAGCTACACCCCGTCCAGAATGTTGGATTCCGCTCACCAAACGCATACACACCGTCCGCCTCTGATATAACCGATAATAGGCGAACTCAAGGCAGTATAACGGGATACTCCGGAGTAATAAAGGTGGCTCTAAGGGCTGGTTGCGTGTTGTGTACGGGTCGGTTGAGGCAGATCGGCGGGCTCAGCATCCTTCGGCCGGGCCACAGGAATCGAAAATGTTATTGTTTTCGAGGCAGTCAGCGAGCTGCCGGTATACCTGTTGAAGCACCTCGGGGGTGGGGTTGGAACCTACACTATGTAGTATCCTTCTAGCTAACGTACCCTGTTTGAAGATCAGGCGCAAGCAATCATATGCCGGGTCCGTCGGCGTGATTAGTTCCTCGGCCAGCTTCTGCCAGAGATCACGGGCTCGAACAGGTTTCTCAGGCATGCCCAACGCTCTTAGTAAGTCATGGTCGCTCACAATCGCATCATCCGCATCCCTGATCGTCTGATCGAGCAGGTCTACCAGAGAATCGGACCGCAACATAGCCATATCATGTGGATTAATCCATCGGCCTCGGGTCAAAGAGCGAATAGTTTCGGTTATCAGTTTGATGATCGCCAGGTCTGCTGCCGGGCATTCCTGGATATCAATGAGACGCAGCTCAATCGTTCCTCTGTCAAATCTGGCAATGCAGCCACGGGCATTAAGCCATTCATGCTGCAAGATCCCTTGTGGGTCGAAGGGTGAGATGTCACGATAGATGCCCGCTAACAATCCATGCTCGTATTCATGGCGGCTGTAGACTGGTTCGGGGATGACACGTCCGGTCACGGAGGGGACTCGCTGTGCATTATGCCGATACACATGGACACGCGTATCAAGCATGTGAGTGATTCGGGCGTCAGCCAGAGGGGAAGAAGCCGCGAGAGCAGGGATCAACGGTAGGACGGCACGGATGGCCGCGTGCAGGTCGGCGAATTCCTGATCGTTGGCAAACGGCAGGTTCAGGTGAGTGCTCTGGAGATTTGCCCAGCCGTGTCCCCGACAGTCGAATATACGATTGAACGCGTCATAGATCGGGCTGACTTCGTGCGGCCAGAGTCTCAACTCTTGATATGGGTCCATCCAAGGATGCATGGCCGTAGGCAGTAAACATGCATGGCTGTTCGCCAAAAGAGCGTTGGCGTGTTGTATGTGCTCTGCAAACAGTTGATCCAACTTATCGAGCGAAGTCGCCGGTTCCGTTGTTTTGAACTCAATAACGTGCAGGGCCAGTTCATTGGACCAAGCGATTCCGCCGGGAAGATGGTCAGGCACGATCTCGTTTTCATACGTGCCACTGACCGCCCGGATCAGTTCATCACATATGGGTTTGACCTCCAGCGTGTGACTATCCACGATCATGTATTCGAGTTCAATGCCGTACCGTTCAAACAGCCCGATCGGGTAATGATACGGGGCATAAGAGTTAGACTCAGAGGTCATCTTTTTCGGCTTTCGATCCGAGATATAAATGTTCGGACGATGGTTTCATAGAGCATGGGGCCCAGCACCCGGTCTTCCACGCCGGCATCAATGTTCGGATTGTCGTTCACCTCAATGATCATAGGAGCCCCATCGACCTCCTTACAATCGATGCCATAGAGTCCGTCACCGATCAGTTTTGCAGCCTTAACCGCTGCGCGAACGATTTTCGGTGGCGCCTGATGTACCGGCAACGTATCCACCCCTCCGTAGCGCACTCGGCCTCCGTTCTCATGTTTGATAATCTGCCAGTGTCGACGGGCCATGTGATATCGACAGGCATATAGAGGCTGGCCGTCCAACACACCGATGCGCCAGTCGAATTCTGTCGGAACAAATTCCTGCGCGATCAGTAGTTCTGAAGCATCGAGCATGCGGGGAAGTTCGGCATCCAGTGACGTCTGGTCTTGGATTTTCACAACCCCGGCAGAAAACGAGCTGTCGGGTTGCTTGAGGACAAACGGAAAACCGATTTTATCAATCACCTGTTCCCAGTTATCCTTGGAGAAGATGACGGTCTTTGGAATGGGCAGGCTGTGACGTGTAAGCAACTCCGCCAGGAATACCTTATTGGTACATCGCAGGATGGATTCCGGGTCATCAATCACAATTACACCCGAGGCGGAAGCCCTGCGTGCGAAACGGAACGTGTGATGATTAACTGCGGTGGTTTCCCTGATAAACAGGGCATCGAATTCAGCGACACGGCCGTAATCCGTTTTCCCGACCAATTCGGTCCTCAACCCATGTGACTCAGCGATGGTACAAAAAAGTCCGATCGTTTTCTCGCTGGAGGGAGGCAAGGCTTCATCAGGATTACGCAGAATTGCCAAGTCGTATCGGTACGGCTTACGGCGCTTGGCCCGGGTAGGTCGGTGAAAATATAGCTCCGCCTGTTGCACGCAGAAGTCGCGGTGAGAATCAGGGATGTCCCGAGACCCCAGCACCCTGATATTCTGGATGCTCCAGCGTCTGTTGTGTTCGAAAGTTACACGCAGCAGCGGTGCCGGGAACTGGCCGAACAGCGCCGAAGCCAGCCGATCGTAACGGTTCGCAATGTTTTTTCCGAAGTAAATACTA
>CAZJCN010000389.1:0-2662 GCA_964544195.1 uncultured Phycisphaeraceae bacterium
CGTTCTTTTTCCTCCCTGGTCACAAATTCCATCGATCGATCTCCATCGGTCGGTTCTTATTGCGAGTATTTCCGTCATCCAACACAGCCCACGGCCCCTGCCCGGGCTGTTCCAAGCACACCATCCTACCCGACATAGACACGCAGAGAAATATCGGATCCAACAACCTGCTCATCATAGTCGCTATGCCATTCGGTACCGGGCATCACGCCGACGCCGGCCCCACCGGCTGACTGCCATCACACCCAGCAAGATCCAGCCGATCAGCGCAGCCGAGGTCGTGCTGAACACCGGCGTTGCCCAGATCGAAGGATCATAGGGCCGTCTGGTCGTGGTCAATTCCCATAACGCCTGCACCGGGCTGATCCGCATCAGGTTCGGTTCGCCGCCTGCCCACCCCCAATTGATAATTTCCAACCACCCGCCCAAACTTAACAGGGCTTTCAACGCAGGCTCTCCGACCAGAAGCATCGCACAAATCAGCATCATGCCTATCCGTGCTCCGGTCCCGGTCCGGTCCCGTCCCAGCGCCAATACCAAACCGGTCAACAGACTCCATGACAGGATTGCCGCGTCCAGAAATACAGTCTGCCTTAACGACCACCCACCGACCAGCATCAACGGCCAGATCACCACCTGAAAAATCACAACCAGAAACACCCAATCCAGTAATGTTGCCGCCACGGCGTAACCCAAGCCGCCGGCCCGATGTCCCGCTGACATGGACAACGGCTGCTGACTGAGACGAAACGCCGGCCAAACCGCCATCAACCCGAACACCGCCGAAAACACCACCCAGCGCACCGCGTGCACCGTCGTCCCCAGCGTCAAAGAGATTGACCAGGACACCAACAGCCACAGGCACCAACCGATCACCAGAAACCGTAACCCGAAAGGATCCCACGCGTTCACATCCCCGGTTCGGGAGTCGTCACCGGTTGTCACAACCGAACCGGAGCCTTGCTCTCCCGACGCCGGCGCGGGCCGGTCGGATTCATGGTGTTCAAAGATATCGGTGTCTGTCTCGGTCATATGCCGGCCAGTCTATCGTGCTGGGATATGTTGGAGGGTAGGTGGGTAGATCGGCCGTTTCCACCCTCAGGCCATAAGCTGCGCTCGCTGTCGGGTCAGCCGTGTCTGCAAAGGATGCCCTTCAAGGTACCGGCGCAGCTCATCAACCATCATCCGCCCCATCCGATAGCACTCCCGCCCGACCGAACCGGCGATGTGCGGGGTCAGGACCACGTTGGGCAGATCCCACAGAGGCGAATCCTTCAAGGGTGGCTCCGGCCATGTCACATCCAGTACCGCAACAAGGTCCTCGCGCCGACGTAAGACCTCGATTATTTCCGATTCGTTGACGACAGCCCCGCGGGCGGTGTTGATGAATGTCGTGTTAGGCTTCATCGCTTCGAAATGCTCGCCGCGGATCATCCCTTCGGTTTCTTTCAGCCACGGCGTGTGCAGCGAAACGACATCGCAGGTGCGGAACACCTCGTCCAACGAGACAAGTGTCACACCAAGCTCGCAGGCCTGTTCCGGAGTTACGTACGGATCGTAAGCAACTATCTGCACATCCAGACGTCGCAGGTGATCCACCACTCGTCGGGCGATGGCTCCGAGCGAGATCAGACCGACTTTGCCGCCATAAGCACCTTGAATCCCGTCCTTGGGATAGGACATATCACGTCGGTCACGGTAGTGCCGTATAGTCTGGTACCCTTGTTTCAACCCGAAGATGATCTGTGACAGCGTGAACTCGGCCACCGGGATCGCATTGGCCAGCCAAGCACTGCAGACCACCAGGTCGCGTTCCCAGAAAGCATCGCTTACGAACGATCGGACCGACCCGGCCGCATAAAAAACCGCTTCCAGATTCGGTGCCGACGAGAGAAACGACTCGTCCAGCTTCGGGGCACCCCACGTGGTCAACAGGATCTGAAGATCCGCCAAACAAGCCGGATCGGCCAACGCCTTCTCGGCCGTCATCGGTGGGAGATAGACATCAACCAGGGAGCCGATTGCCTTCTGTTCCGCGTCGGAATAAACCTGTGCGGTTGCCGACGAGATGAACAACGCCTTCTTCTTCATTCGGTCACCGGGGCCTGCTGCAGTGTCGGGGAAGCATGCTTCTGTATCAGGCTGCATAATGTATCAGCATCCCTGAAAAACTGCGTCTCGTCGTCGTCCCGGACAAACTCGAGCAAGGCGTACCGGTCGGCGGGCGAGTTGTTCATCACCGACAGGAACACGCTCCAGACGTCCGCCCCTTCCGCCAACGGCAGGCGTGTCGGGTGTTCTCGCCCCGGCAACTGAACCCACCAATATACGTGCGCATTACTCATCACACCCAGCGTCGATCGCAACGCCTCCAACTGAGTCGGATACAAGTGATGGTGCAAAGGCTGCCAGAGCAGATCCAGATTTTTCGACCCGATCCGGCGATACAGGCGCATCGCGTCGATATGGTTGTCCGTCAGCGTCCCCCCGTGACATTCCAGGCACACGCGCAGTCCAGCCTGTTCAGCCAGATCGGCGACACGCCTGGCATCGTCAACGACACGCGCCCAATCAGCCTCGTCGGCCTCAGCCGTTCCCTTTCGGCCCGCCCAGACCCGGATCGTCGGAGCTTGCAGCGCCACCGCTGTTTCAAGCACACAGT
>CAZJCN010000390.1:0-2661 GCA_964544195.1 uncultured Phycisphaeraceae bacterium
GCGATCAACCAGCAGATCAACCACGAAATCACCGCTGCTTATCACTACCTGGCGATGGCGGCGTATTTCGAACAGATCAACTTTACTGGGTTCGCCAACTGGATGTACAAACAGCGGGAGGAGGAACTGACCCACGCCATGCGCCTGTTCCATTACTTGTTGGATCGTGGCGGGAAGATCGACCTGCAGGCGGTCCCCAAGCCGCAGTGCGAGTTTGATTCGGTGGTGCATGTCTTCGAGTCCGCTCTGGCGATGGAACAGAAAAACACCGCCGCGATCAATAAGCTCTATGAGCTGGCCCGGCAGAAGGACGACTACGCCACCCTCAGCCATCTGCAATGGTTCATCGACGAGCAGGTCGAGGAGGAAAAAATCATGGATGAGACGCTGGGGCTAGTGCGGTTTGCCGGTGATGACAAGAGCGCGCTGCTCACCCTCAACAATCAGATGGCGCAACGCAAGGGCGACCCGGCCGAGGGTTGATATCCCCGTTGTGTGCTGATGCGTGTGAGCGATGCTCGGTAACCCCGGGCACCGTCGGGTTCGCGTTGAACCGCTGTCACGCTAGGATGGGGCCGGCGAGATTGTGTCAGGTCATTCCTGAAAGTGGTATGTGTGGTCACACGGGAGGCCAGGATGCGGGTGTTGTTTTTCGGTTCCGGTGAGTTCGGCCTGCCGACGCTCGAAGCGCTCAGCGCCGATCACGAGCTGTTGGCGGTGGTCAGTCAGCCGGACCGCCCGGCCGGTCGCCGACGCGCGCTGACGCCGACCCCCGTTTCCTCCTGGGCGATTGCGCATGGTGTCAACCTGCTGCGAAGCGAGGATGTGAACACCCCCGACTTCATCCGCCGGATCGAGCAATTCAAGCCGGACGCCTCGGTCGTGATCGCGTTCGGCCAGAAACTGTCCGAGCCGTTGATCGCCGCGATGGGCAGGCTGGCGGTGAACCTGCACGCCTCCCTGCTGCCGAAGTACCGAGGCGCGGCGCCGATCAACTGGGCGGTGATCAATGGCGAAACCGAAACCGGCGTCAGCGTGATCGGCTTGGCGCAGCGGATGGATGCCGGCCCGGTCTATGCCAAAGCATCGCTTCGGATCGACCCGCTGGAAACCGCCGGCGAATTGCACGATCGGCTGGCACAACTCGGCCCCGAAGTCATCGAGAAAGTGCTGAAGGACCTTGAGGCGGGTACACTGTCGCCTCAGGAACAGGACGAATCACTGGCCACGCGAGCGCCCAAGCTCAGCAAACGCGACGGCACGGTCCGATTCGATCAGCCAAGCGAAATAGTCCGCAGCCGAGTGCACGGCCTGACCCCTTGGCCGGGCTGCCGAGTCAACTGGACGTGTAAGGCCACCGGAAAAACCAGTGTGCTTACGTTGGGCCGTGTGTCTGCCGTACCGGACTTGTCGTGTTTCATCGGGTTGGAGGCATCAGAGCGGCTGGTCACGCCGGGCACGGTGGGTGACGGATTTCACGTCAAGACATCGGACGGCTCGGTACGGCTGATCGAAGTCCAGGCTCCGGGTACCAAGATGATGCCCGTCGAAGATTTCGCAAGGGGGCATCGGCTTGGGGTGGGTGACCTTCTAAGCGAGCTTGTGATTGTTTAAGGACATAAGGGGTAAGCCATGACGAACAGCCGGGAGTACTTGATATTTCCCGACTCGCGGGGTCGACTGGCCGTCTTGCTGGCAGGTCTGGCGGTATTGCTATCCATCATGAGTCTGCTGGCTAACGTGGCCTGGATCGAACACTGGCCCGGCGCGGGGACCGTTTTGGCGTTGTTCAGCGTGGACCGGGAAATGAGCGTGCCGACATGGTGGTCTGCTTTCGTGCTCGCTGGGCTGGGGGTTGTTGCTTGGGCCTTGGCCGGGTCACAACCGACTCGATCACGGCTGGATCGACTGGGCTGGTGGTCGTTGGCGGGGGGGTTGATGTTCCTGTCCGCCGATGAGATCTGCATGCTGCATGAAAGGCTCGGCGGGAAGATCCAGGTTGAAGGTCTGATGTATCACGCCCGCTGGATCCTGGTCTGGCTTCTGCCAGCCATAATCGCGGTCGTCGGTGTGTTTGTGTGTTTATGGCGGTTACATCGGCACGTTGTGATCGGGATGACGCTTGGGATCCTCGTCTACCTTGCCGGTGCGGTCGGGATGGAAACCGCCAACGCCGCGATGCGCTACGACATCGAGCAGCGTCTGCAGGCCCCGGCTGAACACACCGTCGATGCTCATCAATCCTTCGTTCCTCTGGACTGGCGACGTGATCGATCGTATTACCCCTACGTGATAGGGACGACGATTGAGGAGTTATTGGAAATGCTCGGGCCGGTGATCTGGGCCTGGGTACTTCTGGACCCGCGAAACCGGCCGCGTGAGGATCACACCTCGACAGGGGGGGACGGATGAAATTACACCCGACGAGTAGCCCGCCGTGATCGACTGGATTCAATCCAACGAAGCGTTGTTATGGTGGCTGGCAGCCTTGTCCGTGGTGACGTTCGTAGCCAGCCTGGTCCTGCTGCCTTGGGTCGTGTCAAGGATCCCGGAAGATTACTTCGCTCATGACAGCCGACCCGCCAGTGTCTTGGCTCAGCGACACCCGCTGACACGTTGGACGCTTCGCCTGCTCATAAACGTATTGGGGTTGATCCTGGT
>CAZJCN010000391.1:0-2661 GCA_964544195.1 uncultured Phycisphaeraceae bacterium
GGGGAGGTGGCGGCATGAGTGTGGACGTACACAGCCAGCAGCAGGCTATGGATCGTCTGGACCTGGCCAAGTCGGCTTACGAAGCCGGCCAATTCGACCGCGCCCTCAGCCACATCCGACGGGCGGTCGAGATGGACCCGGACAACGTCAACGCCCGACTCCTTCAAGCGCGTATCTATCTGAAACAGAACAAACCGAACCTGGCGATGTCCGCCCTTCGCCTGCACGAAAAACTCTGCCCGCAGGCGGTTGACAGCCCGGAAGTGGCGATGCTCCGCGCTGAAGCGCTCAGTGCCAGTGGATTTGATCGGATCGCCCGTGAACAGCTTCGGCGCCTGGCAGAACAACTGCCCGACGACGTCCGCCCCTACCGTATGCTCTCGGGGATCCACCTGAAGCTCAACGAAGTCAGCGAAGCGATCAATTCGCTTCAGCAACTCGTGCGGCTGTCACCCTCAGACCGTGCAGCCACCCGCCTGCTCTCCGAGCTGATGCAGAAACGCGATCCGGAACAGAGTATTGAGCTGCTGCTGGCAGGCCCGATGCATCAACAGGAACCCGGTGTGCTGCTTCGTGCGGCTCGACAGTGTCGGGAACTCGATCGACTGCGCGACGCCGAGGAGCTTTACGCTTCGTTATTGCAACTTCGCCCGGATGATCCCGGCGTACTGATCGAGGCCGGAACACTGGCGGACCTGCTCGGGAATGACGAACTTGCGGTCAAACGACTGGAACACGCTATCGCTATCAAGGGCGACCATCAGGGCGCAGCCTACCTCGCCCTGGCTAATGCCCACGCCCATGTAGCCCGGTTTGCCTCGGCGGTGTGGTGTTGCTGGAAAGCCGCGAAACGACTGCGCCATGACGCCCGGCCTTGGGCGGGCCTGGCGGTCTATGCCAAAATCCTCGGCCGAACGCACCTTGCAGCCCGGGCGCTGGAACAGGTCAACCGTTACACCGGAAGCCGACAGAGACAGAAGATGTTGGCTGAGTTCTGGCAGCACGCCGCCGCGTCGCATGCCATCGAACAGGCTCTGGACGGGCTGCCGGATGACCCGCCGAATCAGACCACGCTGCAGAAACTCCTGAAACAGGCCGCCCGAACACTGGACGCCGTAACCAGCGATTATCCGCAGCGTGCCGACGCGCATTACCACATGGCGGTATGTCAGCACCTGCTCGGGGACCCGACCAAGGCCAACATCTACAACGACCAGGCCCTGGCGATCAACCCCAATTACGCCGCCGCGCAGGCCCTGGCTGAACAGATCGAAGAGCAGATCCATCCCGCATAGCGGATGCACCGGCACGCATCGGTTCACTTGGGATATTTCGACGAATCCCAGCGGAAGTCCACGTCCGGGTCTTTGTGAAACCCCTTGGCGGCGAGACGCACGCAATCCCAGCAGATACGAGCGTTCGGATTTATCCCGGCTGACGGTGTCGGTGCCGGATGGCACCAACTTCGCGTACCGGCGGGTTTGCCAGACAGGCACAGCGTGCACTCGAACGGCGATTCCGCCGGCGTTGCCTGATCCAACGCCGATGTCAAACACGTCAGACACAGCACCGATCCGCGGTGCCCCTCGATCATGGGGATCACCTCGTCCCAGTCCGTGCCACAGAAGTCGCAGGAGATGACGATGCCGTCGGGTTCGGTTCGTTGCATGTACGCTTTCGAATATATGGCTATCGGGTTACTCGCTTGATCTTAGCAGCAGCTCGACGGTCACGCGGAGTTCACCTTCCAGTTCTTCGATCCGCTCACCGCTGGCAGACCATTGTTCCAGCGCGGTCCGGACCGGCTCGTCCCAGTTGACCGCCCCGGTCGAGCGGGTCAGTTCCACTTTCGTGACACGCCCCTCCCGGTTGAAGGTCAACACCGCGGTGGGGTTCTCAGGGACCGTGCTGACCAAGGCAATAATCGAAGGGCGGGGCACGACCGTTCGGATCTCGATGCCGTCTGCGGTCAACACCGCCCCGGGACGGACCCGGATGAGGCCGGGCACGATCGTCACCGGCGGAGCTTCCGCTTCGTCCTTTGGAGCCGAGGTGGGTTTGGATACAGCCGCCGGAGAACCCGGAGTATCTGAGACAGTTGGTCTCGGCGGCGATTCAGGGGGCTGTGTCTCAATCGGAAGATCAGGGATCACCGCCGCGGTCGGGCTGGGCATCGGGCCTTGGGGAGCATACGGCATCTGCCCCTCGGGTACCGGCTCGGGCAACGGCACCGGCCCTGTCGGTGAAACCGGAACCGGCACAGCCGATGCGTCCGGCTCGGTTTGTTCTTGCGTACCCGGTGAATCCTCCTTCACGCCATCCGGCAAAGGCGGCGTCGGGTCCAACTCGACCGGGGCGTCCGGCACCGGTTGTTCCTGCCGTTGCAACGCGGGCTGTTCGACCAGGTCATGTCTGGCCAATAATTCCTGAAAATCGTCATAGGCGATCCAGGCGATGTTGGTCGTGCCGGCTTCCGCCCGTCCGACTTCCACCTCCTGCGGTGCCATCAAGGGTTTCTGTTCAATGGCTTCCCCCAACCGGCGGGTATCCAAGTGGTGCGTGATCCCGATGCCCCACACCGGCACGAGTGCCGCGTGCAACAACAACGCCAGCACCGCGCCGATCAGCAATGGGCCTCGGGATTCTCTTTCAATCATCACG
>CAZJCN010000392.1:0-2636 GCA_964544195.1 uncultured Phycisphaeraceae bacterium
CGGTCAAGGAATCGGTCTTCCCGTTCAGCAAGTTCCCCGGCGTGGACGTGATCCTTGGGCCGGAGATGCGATCGACCGGCGAGTGTATGGGGGCTGATCCGCAGTTTCCCATTGCCTTTGCCAAGAGCCAGATGTCCGCTGGGGTTTCACTGCCGACCGAGGGCAAGGTTTTTCTCTCGGTTCGAAACAGTGACAAGCCGGCCGTCGTACCGATTGCTCGACGGCTCGTTGAGATGGGGTTTAAAGTCTACACCACCGGTGGAACACACGCGCATCTGGCCGACCAGGGAATTCAAACCCATCGGCTGCACAAGATCAGTGAAGGCCGGCCCAACGCGGTGGACCTGATCAAGAACGGCGAACTGGGGCTGATCATCAACACCCCCACCCGCAAGGGTCCGGCCACCGACGAGGGCAAGCTCCGCGCCACAGCCGTCCGCTTCAATGTCCCGATGATTACGACCCTGACTGCAGCCAATTGTGCCGTCGAAGCCATCGCCGCCCTGCGACAAGGTGCGTGGAGCGTCAACGCGCTGCAGGACTACTTCCCTCACACCGCACGCCAGCCCGAGTTGGCGGCCAAGGCCTAGCGCCAACCGGGATTTCGTGAGTATCGGATATTCGCTTTAGACCATCCGTGGTTGACGGGTGTCTGTTTCGTGCGCATAAGAAAACCCCGCCTGAAGCGAGGTTGAGTGGATGATTGATCATGGTCGGCTTACGGCATCGGCCAAGGACTGAGCCGACTGTTACGGTGCAGGAGCAGGAACCGATCCAAGTCGTCCCATGCACCGCGCGTGTTGTTGTCAATGATGCGAGCGTAATCGTTCTTCTGTATGCCGCTGCTGCGGTTAGTGGTCTTCAATTCGGGGGTCATGTTCCCACGGATATCCCCGGCGGTCACCCGGCCACACCCGGTCAGGGTCATCAGGGACAGGCCCAGTACGGACAGGCACAGCATCTTGGTCATGTTTCGCATGATTTCCCACCTGAATAATTGGGTTGTCGTTGAAAGGCGTATTGTCCCGGCTCGGACCGGAGATGTCAAACGGATTTCCGGCCCGAATTTATGGCAATATGGGGTGTCTGAAGCGGTGTTATTTCAGGCCTTATCGGAATCTGCCAGCCCGGCATAGCGGTAGACTGGGAAATCGTGACTGGGCGACGGCGATATTTCATTCAATCGGTGGACTTCGCCCTTCATCTTGGGAGGATGACGATGTATTCGTCTCCTCTTTGGTGGATTCGGGGGGAAGTACCCGTATCCGCAGGATGAGTTCTTCTCCGAAGGGCAAGGCCTGATCCGTATCGAGCTGTAATTGCTGGAAATCATTGTCCCGGGTGGTGTCGGTCTGACGAACGATCAGATCGTCACCGAAATTGACCAATGACGCGATATTTCCGGCCTCGTCAGCCATGTAATACTCGCGTCCCTGCCAGCTTCGAAACCGTGAGCCCGCAAATAGCCATCGGCAGGGGGGGATGGTTTCACCGGTGGCCTGATCGAAGACCCATACATGTACCGGCACTTCGTGAGTTTGTCCGTCCTTTTCGTACACGAATGAAAGGGCCAGTTCGGGGCCGGTTGGTAGCGTCGTGACCAGTTCGTCACCCTCGCGGTGGTGTGTCATCGGCTGCCCCGGTTCGAGTCCCAGCGTGATCAAGGCTAAGTGCACTTCGCTTGGCCGGGCGTCCACGGTGACGATCGCCTCGTGTTCCCGTCCCGTCGGGCCCGGCACCGTGGCGATCAGCTCCAGCCATTGGGGTGCGGCCGGCACCATCTTCGCTTTCAGGTCGATGATCCCGGCTTCACGATTGACCTGGATGACGGGTTCCGGATCATCTCGGGGATGAGACGACACATGTTCAGCGGATGGGGCCTCATCCGCGGCGGCCCACGGCATTGTGAACAACAGCATCAGCAGGAACGCTCGAATGGCTGACGGCAATGGCATGTCTCGTCTCCCGAAGCTGTGTCCGGTCCGGAGTGGGGGTACACTAATAGCTATGAATCATACCCGGCTCGTGACAAGGAGGAACCAGGGTGGGTGACGATCGGATCGGTATCGGGTTCATCGGAGCGGGAGGTATCGCCAGGCAACGGCATATCCCCGGCCTTAAGGCGATCCCGGGGGTTGAGCTCGTGGCGGTCTGTAACCGCAGTGAGGAAAGTTCCCGACGAGCTGCGCAGGAGTTCGGCTTCAAGGAGATCGAAACCGACTGGCGTGCCCTGATCGGGCGCCCGGACGTGGATGCGGTGTTTATCGCAACCTGGCCTTACATGCACTGTCCGATGTCGATCGCGGCGCTGGAAGCAGGCAAGCACGTCTTTTGCCAGGCGCGCATGGCAATGAATCTGGCCGAGGCCCAGCAGATGCTTGCCGTTGCGCAGGCGCATCCTGAGCTGGTCAACATGCTCTGTCCCCCGCCGCATCGCATGCCCTATGAGCCGTATGTTCGGACGATGATCCGGACCGGCAACCTCGGGGAGTTGCGCGAAGTCGAGGTTGCTTGTCTCGATGCCAGCTGTGACGATCCCAACGTCATCTCCTGGCGGGAGCGGATCGAATACAGCGGGAAGCAGATCATGCAGGTCGGGATCTGGGCGGAAGTTCTCAACGCATGGGTAGGGGAAT
>CAZJCN010000393.1:0-1327 GCA_964544195.1 uncultured Phycisphaeraceae bacterium
GAAACCCAGAAGACCACCGTCACCGGCGTGGAAATGTTCAACAAGACCCTCGACAGCGGTATCGCCGGTGACAACGTCGGCTGCCTCCTGCGTGGTATCGAAAAGAACCAGGTCGAGCGTGGGCAGGTTCTCGCCGCCCCCGGCTCGATCACCCCGCACACCAAGTTCGAGGGTGAGGTCTACGTGCTGACCAAGGAAGAAGGCGGCCGACACACCCCGTTCTTCACCGGCTACAAGCCTCAGTTCTACTTCCGGACCACCGACGTGACCGGCAAGATCGAACTGACCGGCGGGGCCGAGATGTGCATGCCCGGCGACAACATCACCATGAAGATCGACCTCGGCGACAAGCCCATCGCGATGGAAGAAGGCCTGCGATTCGCCGTCCGTGAAGGTGGTCGTACCGTCGGTGCCGGCGTCGTGACCAAGATCGTCGAGTAACCTGAATATAATCCGTATAGCCCCCGGGATGGCCGGGGTAACCCGCCCCGGCCAACCGGGCTATTAGGATGAAGGCAGAATCATGGCCAAGAAAGCCGAAGCAGTTGAATACGTGTGGCTACAGTGCACCGAGACCGGCGACTTGAACTATCGCACGCCGGTCAACGTCAAGGGCGGGCTCCCCGAGAAGCTCAAGGCCGGCCTCAAGAAGTACTCGCCTCGCCTCCGCCGGCACACGCTGCACAAGATCAAGCGGAAGTGATCCTCTGCGGGCTTGAGTTATACTCGAGCCCGCTGTTACGCCAGTAGCTCAATTGGCAGAGCAGCGGATTCCAAATCCGCAGGTTGGGTGTTCGAGTCACCCCTGGCGTGTCCGGACGGGACGGGTCGCATCCGTTGAGCCTGGCCCGTCAACAACCCGGCCGCCATCGCGCCCGTGCTTTGCGGACGCCGGGCTCAACGATGATCGGCCAAGAATTATCCAAAGACCGGGGTCAATAACCATGGCACTTGCAATCTACAAACCCGGACAAGGCTACTACACTCGGATGCTCACCGCCGTGGGCATCGGGGTGCTGGTGTTGTCCGGCGTGCTCTGGCTCTGGGAGAAGATGCCGACCATCGACGCCATCCCGGTTGACCAGATGCTGTATTACCAGGCCGCCATGGCGGTGACTGTCATCACCGTGTTCGGCGTGGTCGTATACAAGATCCTCAATAAGCCCAGCGTCGCCGACTTCCTGATCGCCACTGAGGCCGAGATGAAGAAGGTGAACTGGCCCAGCAAGAGGGAGATCATCGGCTCGACTTGGGTCGTGATCTGTGGAACCGCGTTTATCGCGCTGCTGCTGTGGGTGGTCAACATCGCCTTTGCCGAACTGTTCCT
>CAZJCN010000393.1:1427-2625 GCA_964544195.1 uncultured Phycisphaeraceae bacterium
CTGGTCAACCGCATCCTCGTCCCGACTGAAAAAGAAAAAACCATCAAGGGCGGCAAGCAGAAGATCGTCGAAAAGAAGCTCTATCCCGGCTATGTCTTCGTCGAGATGAAGCTCGAACCTGACGGCCGCATCCCCCAGGATGTTTTCTTCCTCATCAAGGAAACCACCGGCGTCGGTGACTTCATCGGTACCGCCGGCCGGCCTTCGCCCATGTCGATCCCCGAGATCGAAAAGATGCAGATGGCCTCCAAGCCCGCCGAAGAACAACCCACCGTCAAGATGGAGTTCGAGAAGGGCGACCACATCAAGATCCGCGAAGGCCCGTTCGAAAACATGGAAGGCACGGTCGACGAGCTGCTGCCCGACCAGGGCAAGGTCCGCGTGATCGTGACGATCTTCGGCCGATCCACCCCGATCGAGTTGGAATACTGGCTGATTGAAAAGGTCGAAGAATAATCCCTACCGTCCACACCACCCCCCTCAAGGCGCTCGCCCCGTGCGGGCGCTTTTTCTTGCGCATGACAATCGCATGCCTCCGAAACCCGCCCAAACTCACCAAGCCCAATAAACGGAATGATATTCAAGCTTTATACACCATTTGTAAAGCCCTCGCGGCGATCCTGCCGATGACTTGGATACGGGCTTATCCACCCCGTGGAGCCGACTGATGAGTGTCTTGGGAACCGGAATCGCCGCCGCGGTCGCACAGACGGCCCTGCAATCCCAGCAGGTCGCCCGTCAGCGCGATAAGCGTGAGGCCAACCGCACCCGGCAGGCTCAACGTGACCTCGAAGTCTTCCAGACCCGTCTGCTCGGCCTCGAAGAACACGATGCCGACGAGGACGCCACCCGCCTACACGTCGATAATCAGCAGCCCGACCGTGAGCACCCCGACGACCGCCCCCGCGCCAAGCAGGCCAACCAACACGATCCCGAAAGCCCGGATCAGCCGACCGATGAGGCGGACGCCGCCTTGTTGCTGCAACAACTCGACGCCTCAGCCGACCCCGAAATCCGTCAGCAGGCCGTCCGAAAACCATCCCAGCCCGACGACGCCCTCTACACCCACATCGACATCAAGGCCTGATCCCGTCCCTGACGAAAGCCAGCCCGGCTCACATCCCATCCGTATCAGCCGCTCCCGAACACAGGACAGGTATTCCTGACAGGAACCGTCATGACAATTCACTATGTCTTG
>CAZJCN010000394.1:0-2620 GCA_964544195.1 uncultured Phycisphaeraceae bacterium
TCATCGCAGACGTATGAGTGGTGGCCGAACACCCCTGAATCTCGCGCCGAGTACGGGCCTGGCACCTATGGGCCGGACGTGGAGATGCAGTTCAGCCTCTCGTTCATGGAACGGGCCCATCGGTCAGGTCGGCCGTTTTTTATATACCACACGTCACATCTCGGTCATGACGCTTTCAACTGGATCGACCCGGAGTCCGAGGATAAATGGCCCGGCACGCCGATCGTGGAATGGGACGGGCAAGCCTACACACGGACAGAGCCGTATATCACCGGCGACAACGGGGATTACGATACCCACGGCACGATCACCGACACCGGCATCCACCACCACATCAACTACCTTGATTATCAGGTTTGGGTTTACTTGCAGAAGCTCAAGGAAC
Source organism: uncultured Phycisphaeraceae bacterium (assembly GCA_964544195.1). Taxonomy (GTDB): domain Bacteria; phylum Planctomycetota; class Phycisphaerae; order Phycisphaerales; family Phycisphaeraceae; genus CAZJCN01. Next base: position 386 of record CAZJCN010000394.1, read on the forward strand.
TTGGCATCGAGAACGACACGATCCTGATCTTCGCCGCCGACAACGGCACGAGCGGTTACGGCAAAGCCAGTCCCGACCGGCAGAAAGGGACTCACGTGCCGTTGATTGTTTACGCACCGGGGATGCGTTTCACCAAACAGGGGAAGCAGGACCAGCTCGTGTCGATCGCCGACATGCTCCCGACCCTGGCAGACATTGCGGGTGTTGAGATTCCTGTGGATTACGAGATCCACGGTGAAAGCCTTTGGCCGTACTTGACCACCGACAAGCAGAATCATCGCGATTGGATCTATGCCTACAAGAGTGAGAAGCAGTTGATCCGAGGACGATTCGTGTTACGGGACGGCTACGGCAAGTGGTGGGACGTTTCGACAACGCCCGTCGATCTGATCAGCTTCCGTCAGATCCGTGATTGGAGCACGGTGTCGCCTGCTCATCGCGCCGAGAGGGACATGTTGCAGGCCATTCTGCCGCGGTTCGACATGTATGAAACCGCCCATGATTAAATTGCATGGTCAATGTTTTGTGCTTTCCATCCGTGAGGGGCTTTATGAGTAGTCTCAGTCTGACAGCCGTCGTGGTGCTGGTCTTGTTTCTGGGTATCACGCCGATCAACGCATCGGAACCGGTGTTCAACATTCTGGATTACGGAGCGAAACCGGGACTGAATCACTTGTGTACGGATTCGATCCAAGCCGCGATCGACGCCTGTCATGAGCAGGGCGGCGGGGTGGTGTTGTTCCCGAAAGGGCGGTACGTCACCGGTACGTTATTCCTGAAAAGCGGGGTGCACTTGAAGTTCGAGGACGGCGCCAAACTGTTCGGGAGTACCTCGTTGGCGGATTATGCGGAGGTGCCGGTGGCCACGGAGGAGCCCCATTTCTCCAAGTGCCTGTTTTATGCGAACGGGGTGGAGGACGTATCCATCACCGGGCAAGACACCGCGGAGATCAACGGGCGGGGATATTACTTCAAGTTCTCTCCCGAACGTCCCAAGCTGTTTCGGATCGAGAACTCCTCGCGAATCCGCTTTCAGGATATTACCATCAAGAACTCCGGCTCCTGGTGCGTCTATTTTGGTGCCTGTGACGACATCACGATCACCCGCGTGTCGGTCTATAACAAGGAAAATTACAACAACGACGGGATGAACTTCGACGCCTGTTCCAACGTCACGATCCGGGACTGTAACCTGCAGGTCGAGGACGACGCCATCTGCCTGAAAAGCTCCATCGACAGGGTGTGCGAAAACATCACGGTGGAGGGTTGCACCGTCAGCAGCTACCACGCGGCCTTGAAGTTCGGCACGGCGTCGGCCTACGGGTTCCGCAATGTCACGGTCAGGAATTGTCGCTTCTACGACTGCCGCTACGGCACGATCAAGCTGCTGGTCGTCGACGGCGGTTACATCGACAATGTTCACATCTCGGATATCGAGCTGTTCAATTGTGCCGGGCCGATCTTTATCCGGCTGGGTAACCGAGGCCGATCCTATGACAAGTCCATCCGGCAGGTATACGGCAAGGACGTCAAGCCGGAGGGCCGGCCCGTGGGCTCGTTACGGAATGTCTACATCGGCCGGGTTCGCGGCAGGTTGTACGGACGCAACGACGCGGTCGAGGGCATCATGCTGACCGGGATCCCGGGACACTACATCGAGAACGTGACACTGGAAGATATTGATTTCAGTTATTCGGGGCATGGCGATCTGGACGTGACGGATCATGTCGTGCCGGAGGACGAGGCTCGGTATCCCGAGCAATCGTTTTTCGGCGTCCTGCCCTCGTACGCGCTGTTCGCCCGTCATGTCAGAAACCTCAAGGTCAACGGTTTCCGGGCTACGCTCCGTTCTCCCGACGACCGGCGAGCGATTTATTGTGAGGATGTTGTAGACAGTGTGTTTGCCCATTGCCGCGTCGATATCGGTGAGGGCACGGACTATGTGCTGGATCTCAAGGACTCCCGCGGGTTGGTATTGGATGACTTGAAAGTCAAGGGTCAGGCGGAACACCTGGTTCGTCTGCGGGGGGATTGTGAATCGGTCGAGATCCGGGACGTGGATTTGAAGGGGTATGTCACACCGGCGGTCTATGAGGACGGCGCGGAGAAAGGGGCTTTACGGCTTGTGGCGGAGGATGAGTAGTACCGAACGGCTTCGGTGCCTTGTCGGCGTCCTGAGTCGGGTGTGTATCGGTTCCTTACCCGAAAAACGTACCCAAGGTGCAACTTTTTTAG
>CAZJCN010000395.1:0-2618 GCA_964544195.1 uncultured Phycisphaeraceae bacterium
CGGCAGACACGAACAAGCCTTTCGCTTTTCGTCGTGCCTCCACTAAAGGAGAAAAAGCCGCGTTTGCGCGCACGAAAGCGTCCATTTCAGTGCTGCGCGTTGTGCGAGGTGTTGTTGGCACAAAGAGTAACGATTTTCGAGGGGTGCTGCGATTTTATGATCGTGAAGCGCGTGTTTTTGTGCGCGCCGGCGGCTGCATTGACGGATGGGATTGCCGTTCGGGTCGATCTCCGGGCCTTTGCGTGCGCCAGGCCTGGTAGGCCGCCTTGAACTGCGATTCGGACATGCCCAGGTAATCCCACAATTGGCTTGTGCCTGCCCGACCGTGGTAGCTGTCCCGCAAGAAGTCGATGAAGTCGTGCCGCAGGTCGCCGTCGGCATATTGCATGGCGAAGGTGACCACCGAGCCGGCGGCGGGGTAGGGGGACGGCTGGCGTTTGCGTTGCGCGGTCTCGACCGCGCGATACCAGTCGTTACCGTCACGGAGCTTGAAAAGGTCATCGATCTGCCAGCTCCGGTCGCGGGCTGCCCCTGGGAAGGACGCGCCCTGCAAACCGAACCGCACCGTTTGGGTATACACCGCCGCCCCTTCGGTCAACCAGCTCGGGGCGCGGTTGTCCCCCGTTAGCACGTGCAGCACCTGGTGGGTGAACTCGTGGTACATCGTGTCGCCCGATGAACCGTAAAAATAAGCCTTGCCGGTCGAGGGGTTGAAGATCCCGGCGCTCCAGCACACGGCATCGGCGCGGTGAAGGTACTCGTCGCGAGTGGCGTACACCCAGACCTCGAAAGGTTCGTGCTCAGCCAGCCCTAGGGCGTAACGCATCACGTCGACCGAACGGGAATTGCTAAAGAAGTTGGAGAAGTTGGCGAAGATCGCGGCGTACAGGGCCTCGAGCTGGTTGGCGACCCGAACCAGCGTCTGCAGGCTGGCTGTGCCACGGACCAGCAGGTGGGCGGTACGCACTTGCCAGTCGCGCCCGGGCTTGGCGTGGTAGGCGTTGGCTTCGTCGAGCGTGGTCCACCGTTTGCGTTGAAGGTCGTAATAGAAGCCCTTTTCGTACCGCTGGGGGTGCCGGGCATCGATCCATCCTAGCCGGGGGTCCCACCAGTAGCCTTGCCTGATCCGTGCCGCGTCGAACGCGCCGAACCAGTATCGGTCCGGGTGCAGAGGCTCGATCTCTGGCAGGTCCTTTAGGATCTTCCCGGTTATTTTCCGAGTCGGTAATCCTTGAATCTTTTCGGGGGCGACCTTCTGCTGACCCAGCGCCTTACGGATTGGCTCGTAATCCGGATCGAAGTAAAGGATTTCCCAGAGAAAGTCCGCCGCCAGGGGCACGTTCCCGGCCTCCACCGACTTGCGCAGCAATTCCCACGGCCGATCCGTCACCGCGGTGCGCGCTTGGGCAAGCGCTTGGGACCCCGCGTTGTCCGTGGCTGTGTCGGTCAGGTCCAAGGCCCGGATGCGCCGGGGCAGGTCGCCGAGTTTCTCCGGAGCCAATCGGGCAAGACCGGCGATCAGCTGCCACAGGTCATCCCGTGCCACCACCACCTGTCCCGATTCAACCTGGCTGACCAACGCCTCGATCGTTTTATAAGCATGCCGTCCCCGCGTGTCCCGGTCGGCCTGCGCCGCTTCTCGCAACGCGGCCCTGGCACGCCTCGCTTGGGCCCGATCTTCCCGCCAACCCGCTTGTGCCGGCAACATGAACAAACCCGCTACGCACAACACCAATAACATCGACCCCGGCCAGTCCCACCGCCACCAAACGTTCCCCGCCAGACCGCTATGCCGTGAAACCACCTGCCCCCGACCATTTCCACCCATGGCGTAACGAGATTGTCGCTTGATCATCAGTGGCAACCGTGGGCCCTTCCCGATCTTTGCACCAGTCAAGGTGAGAGAATTGGTTTGTTAATCGATGGGTGCAGAGCCGTAGGGAGGGGCGTAGCCCCGACCGGAGGGTCTGCACCCATCAGCGCCGTCGGGAACACCCCAACAGCCTTATCGTCACACATCGCGGCGTACGCCGCCGGCGTCCGCCAGCCGATCCCGCCGTATAGGCGGTGATGGTTGTACTCGTTACGCCACTCGTCCAAGACATACCTCGCTTTGTCCAGCCCCAGGAACAACTCACGGTTGAAAAGCTCATCCCGCTGACGGGTGGATTCTCTCACATCATCCGAACTTTTTCACAGGGAGGAGCCCGTGATCGACATTTTTGCGGGGAGTAATACCACCGGTCAGGCAGCGGAAATGTTAGGCCGTCAGTGGCTCGCTTTTGAGCTGGAGCCTGCCTATGTGGCGACATCGGCGTTCAGATTTACCGCCAAGAGCACACCCCTTGAGCAGCTTCAGCGGATGTATGACCGGATCATGTCAGGAGAAACAGTTGATATGGAACGGGAACGTGAGGTTGCTGGTACCCATGCCACGCTGTTTTAGTAGGTTTCCCAGTTCAGACGGAAGACAGCCCGATGGGTAGGGGGCGAGATTGGCACGTACAGCGGCGAAGCCACGGAGCCCTGTTGTAACCGATGCATGTGATTGCACTTACAGTTTAATCGGGGTGACATGATTTGAACATGCGACCTCTTCGTCCCGAACGAAGCGCTCT
>CAZJCN010000396.1:0-2615 GCA_964544195.1 uncultured Phycisphaeraceae bacterium
CGGTTCAGGAAGATCACTTCGCGGGTTCCTCTGACTCCCCGGTATCGGTCGTTCAGGCCGTAGACAGTTGTGTTGTATTGATCGTGTGAACGCAAAGTCATCAGCCGCAACTGACCATGAGGAAGCGACAGGTCGGGGATTCCAGCCGTGGTAAACCGTGCCTTACCGGTTTCGGTTCGCCATTCCCGCCGGCCCGCCGGGTTACCCAGGTAAAACCCGCCGGGCTGCCGCACCCGTTGGTTATAGTCATGGAACAGCTCCGGCAGAACCTCGGCGATACGATCGCGGATCCGGTCGTAATTCTCAGCCATCCCGATCCAGTCAATCCGGTCATCAGGCCATACCGCCTTGGCCAACCGTGCCACGATCATCGGCTCCGACAGCAGGTCGGGCGATGCGGGCCAGCGGGTCCCCATCGACGCGTGAACCTGTGACATGGAATCCTCCACAGTCACACGCTGAGGCCCATACCGTGTGATATCCAGTTCCGTCCGTCCCAGGCATGGCAGGATCAGCGCGTCTTCACCGATCACCGTATGCGATCGGTTCAGCTTGGTCGACACCTGCACTGTCAGCCCGCAACGCTCCAGCGCACGCCAGGTGTCTGCCGTGTCTGGCGTAGCCGCCGCGAAGTTTCCACCCATCGCAAAAAATACATCCACCTCACCACGTGACATGGCCCGGATGGCATTGACCGTATTCAGTCCATGCTTTTTCGGCGGCTCAAAATCGAAAACACGTCCAAGAGACTCCAGAAACGCTTCGTTCGGTGATTCGACGATCCCGACGGTCCGGTCACCCTGCACGTTCGAATGCCCCCGTACCGGGCAGGCTCCGGCACCGGGCTTGCCGATCTGTCCCCGCAGCGACAGCAGGTTCACGATCATCTGGATCGTGGGCACCGCGTGTTTGTGTTGTGTCAACCCCATCGCCCAGCAGGCGATCACCCGCTCCGACCGGGCATACAGCTCCGCGATCTCCGACAGCCGGGCCTTGGTCAGACCCGATTGCGTTTCAATCTCAGACCAGGGGGTCGTTCGCAGGTCTTCCATGAACGATTCGAACCCGCTGGTGTGTTCCCGGATGAAATCCTGATCCAGAACGCCGGGCTGCTGATCGGACATCTCAATCAGGCACTTGCACAACCCTTTCAAGACGGCAAGATCACCGCCCACCATCGGCTGAAGGTAATGCGTCGATATCGCGGTCCCTCCGCCGGGTGAAAGCATCTCCATCGGGTGCTGGGGATGCTTGAAACGTTCCAGCCCTCGTTCACGCAGCGGGTTGATGGTGACGATCGCGGCCCCGCGTCGGGACGCCTTCTGCAACTCGGACAGCATCCGGGGATGATTCGTTCCGGGATTCTGCCCGATCACCAGGATGAGGTCCGCCAGCTCGAAGTCACGGATGGTCACCGTCCCCTTGCCCGTCCCGATGACCTGCTTCAACGCTACCCCTGACGACTCATGACACATGTTCGAGCAGTCGGGCAGGTTGTTGGTCCCGAGTTTGCGGGCGAATAGCTGGTACAGAAACGCCGCTTCGTTCGAGGTTCGTCCCGACGTGTAAAACACCGCACGGTCCGGGTGTTCCATCTGCTTCAGACGATCCGCGATCACTCCGAACGCCGAATCCCACGAGATCGGCTCATAACGATCCGCCGAACGGTTGTACCGCATCGGTGTCGTCAGTCGGCCCTGTGACTCGAGCCAATGGTCAGACTGCTGCCGAAGAAAACTCACCGTGTGTTCACGGAAAAACGCGGGGGTGACACGTTTGCCGGTGGTTTCCCATGACACAGCCTTGATGCCGTTCTCACAGAACTCAAACCGACCCGATCGGCCATCCGCCGGCTCGGGCCAGGCGCACCCGGGGCAGTCAAAACCGTCCGGTTGATTAACCCGAAGCAGGCTCGACGCCGCCGCCAGCGGGTCGCCTTCACGGATGACATAGCCCAGCCCGGCCAACACCGACCCCCAACCACCGGCCGGACCGTGATACGCCTCAACCTGTTTCTCCGAAGTTCGCCGCCCTTGAGATGAGGTCTGGTTTTCTGACATGCTACGATTATAGGCCATCCGTAATCCCGGTTACATGCGCACAAAACTGCTGATCCCGCATGATAAAATCGGAACACACCCGTTCGTCTCCAACCGGTTACCGTCACGTGTTTTCCGGTCAGGATCATCGAACGAATCGCCCCAATTCTGCGCACAAATGCGTCCTATCCGCCTCAGGTAGATACGATAAGCCGATAGATCAAAGCAGGAACGACGAACCTAATATGAGGCATTTCATGACACGCATACTCAGCCTGGTCCTTTTTCTCGCTCATTGTTGCGTAGCCGTTTCTCTGTGCCGGGCCGAGATCGTGGACCTCGGTTCCGGACGGGTGCAGTCTTTCGCAGCCGTCAGCGGGTCGGAGACACCTCATCCCTTGGCTAGATGTGATTGGATTGAAGGCCGGACCCCAGCCATCCGCCTGATGTTTTCAGATCAATCATCCGATGCCCGACTGACACTCGAGCAGGCGCGGGGTGTCCATGAATTACTGGGCTATGTCCTGGCGATGGCTGCCGAAGATGAACCGCCACAGTCCACCGACACAGGGACAC
>CAZJCN010000397.1:0-2595 GCA_964544195.1 uncultured Phycisphaeraceae bacterium
CCTCCACCGCGACCTCAACGCGGCGCGTCTGCCAGTTCCGCCACCCGGGCGTGGGCGAGTCAGTATAAGCATCAATGCGTAAATGTCGAGTCGCCCAACCTGCGGTCATGGATGAGGATGCTGTCGGGAGCCTGAACCGTTACAATCCCCGTCCCGACAGCCTGTGGACGGCCCGGAACCGGCGTAAATCAACAAAGGCATGCCCCATTGACGAAAGTGCCCGGGCCGCCGCCCCTATAGACCAGCAGACCTCTAAGGCCTTATATATCTGAAGTTTATTTTCATTCTCCCGGAAGATGAACCATGCCCGTCAAAGCCTGTAAGTTCGGTGGGTCCTCGGTCGCCGATGCGGCACAGATCCGGAAAGTCAAAGCCATCATTGACGCCGATCCGGAGCGTCGCTTCATCGTCCCATCCGCGCCCGGCAAGCGGAACAAAGACGATCAGAAGATCACGGACCTGTTGTATCTCTGCCACGAGCACGCCCGTCAGGGCCTGACTTTCGACGAGGTCTTCAAACTGATCGCAGACCGCTACCTTCAGATCGCACAGGATCTGGGCGTGGAATGTGACCTGCCGGACCGATTGGAGGAGGTCAAAGTCGGTATCGCCAAGGTCGCCAAAGCGGGCGGTCCGGCCGACTACGCCGCCAGTCGAGGCGAATATCTGAACGGGATTCTGCTGGCTCAGTATCTCGATGCCGAGTTCTTCGACGCGGCGGACCTGATCTTCTTTGACAAGCGCGGACGGCTTGATGAATCCAAAACTTATGCCACCATCTCGGACAAGCTCAGTAACGTATCCAAGGCGGTCGTTCCGGGGTTCTACGGCACGGCCCCTGATGGGTCCGTCAAGACCTTCAGTCGAGGCGGCTCGGATATCACCGGGGCAGTGATAGCCCGCGGCATCGGGGCGGCGATGTATGAAAACTGGACCGACGTCTCCGGGCTCCTGATGGCCGATCCGCGCATCGTAGATCACCCCAAGGCTATTGACGTGCTGACCTATCGTGAGCTTCGGGAGTTGGCCTACATGGGAGCGACGGTGCTGCACGACGAGGCGGTGTTCCCCGTCCGACAGGCGGGCATCCCGGTCAACATCCGCAACACTAATCGGCCGGAGGATGCCGGGACAATGATTGTCCCACATGAACAAAGCCCCGAGCACACGGGACAGATCACGGGAATCGCCGGCCGAAAGGATTTCACCGTCATCGCGATCGAGAAGACGATGATGAACGCCGAGATCGGTTTCGGTCGTCGTGTGCTGAGCGTGCTGGAAGCCAACGGGGTCAGCTTCGAACACCTGCCATCGGGGATCGACACCATGTCATTGGTTGTCGCGGATGATCAGCTCAACGGCAAGCTGGATGACATCCTCGAGGGGATCCAGGCCGAGGTGAAACCGGACTCGATCGAAGTGACATCGGAGATGGCCTTGATCGCAACCGTGGGCCGCGGCATGGCCCATATCCCCGGCATGGCATCGAAGCTTTTTGGCGCCCTGGCTGGTGCGGGTATCAACATCCGTATGATCGATCAGGGCTCCAGCGAGTTGAATATCATCGTCGGTGTTCACGCCGATGACTTTGAAAACGCCATGCGTGCGATCTACCAAGCCTTTGTCGGTTAGACCACGCGTTCAGGCGGGATACGCTCCGAGGGCTAATGGACCCACATACCGTCCAGTTCACGATTTTCTGTCTTTTCAATGCGCTGTCTCTGTTGGGTGGATATGTCGCCCGACGCCGGAACCTGCTGGGGGAGCACACCGCCCGGCCGATCCATTTTGTCACCGTCAGCTTCATCTGGGGCGCGATTGCTTTGCTGAGCATCTGGCGGCTGCCGCCGTTGACCGCAAACCTCTGGCTGCTCGCCATCGAACCGGTCCTTGTGGGTGTCCCGGCGCTGGCAGTGATCCCGATCGCCCGGTGGATGGGGTGCCAGAATAAGCAGGTCGGAGTGATCGCGGCGAGTGCCGGGCTGGGGAACCTGGGTTTTACCCTGGGAGCGTATCTGTGCTACACCCTGCTCAATAATGACGCAGGGCAGGGCGAGGCGGCGCTGGCTTATGCTGTTGCACAGGTCAACCTGATGGCGTTGTGCGGCGTCGTGCTGCTGTATCCGCTGGCTCGTCATTTCAGTGATGAACAGACCCGTTCCCTATCGACCAGCCGACTCGTTCTTACCAGCCTGTTCGACCTGCGGGCGTTGATGGTCCATTGTGCACTGGTCGGGGCCATCCTGGCATACCTAGAGGCCCCTTTCCCCACATGGGTCGAACGCATCAAGTTGATCGACATCCTGTTCTACCTTGGTGGGTTCGGTGGTTATTTTGCGATCGGCCTGCGTCTTCGTCTGGGGGACACCCGACGTTACCTGCGCGAACATGTTCTGCTGTCTGCCGTAAAATATGCAGGCCTGCCGATGCTCACCTTCGCGATCCTCTCATTGATCAACCTGACCCCCTATCCGCTGCCACCGCTAGGCCAGAAAGTGGTGCTGGTGGAATCGTTCATGCCGATGGCGATCCAGAGCGTGATGATCGCCAACCTGTTTCACCTGGACGGCCGCATGGCCAGCACACTCTGGTTAG
>CAZJCN010000398.1:0-2586 GCA_964544195.1 uncultured Phycisphaeraceae bacterium
ATCGTGGAACACCACCCCGAAGCTGTGGAAAGCAACCGTAATGAAGTGAGGACCGCGATACGACTTGCCAATGAATACCCCGACATCGTCACCGCTATCACCGTCGGCAACGAGACGCAGGTGTTCTGGTCATTCCACAAGGTTCGGCCGGCGGTTCTGATCGAATACATCCGACAGGCCCGTGCCGGCACAACCGTCCCGGTGAGCACCGCGGATGTCTATACCTTCTGGAACAGTGAGCGCAGCCAACCCTTCGCGGACGAGGTGGACTTCATCATGACCCACATCTACGCGATGTGGAACCAGCAATCACTCGACAACGCGCTGACCTGGACACAGCAACAATACCATGCAGGATTGGCGCAGCACCCGGATCATCTGTTCGTAATTGGTGAGGCGGGCTGGGCCACACAGAAACACAACGAGGGTGAACAGGCCCGCCTGATCACGGGTAAAGCCGGCGAAGCGGAGCAAGCACGTTTCTACCACGAGTTCATCGACTGGACCACTCGGGAACGGATCCCGAACTTCTTCTTTGAAGCGTTCGATGAAAACTGGAAAGGCGGCGAACATCCGGACGAGGTTGAAAAACATTGGGGTCTGTATAACGAAGACCGCACACCGAAGCGGGCCATGCAAGCCCCGGTCCGTTAGCCGGTTCAGCGTCCACACTGTCAGAAAAAATACTCAGACCTTCCGTATCGCGATGCCGGCGTCGATCAGGTATCGCTTGGTTTCCTGGATGGAATATTCGCCGTAGTGAAAGATACTGGCAGCGAGAGCGGCGTCGGCGCGGGTTTGTTCAAAAACCTGCCGCATGTGTTCCGGGCTGCCGCATCCGCCGGAAGCCACCACCGGCACATCCACCGCTTCGGCGACGGCTCGGGTGATCTCGATGTCGTAGCCGTCCTTGGTCCCGTCGGCATCCATGCTGGTAAGGATGATTTCCCCGGCACCGAGTTCCACGACCTGCTTGGCATACGTCAGCGCTTCAAGCCCGGTCGGCTTGCGTCCGCCGTGGGTGTGTACCTCGAACACCATCGCCGAGGGGTCTTCGGGAACCAGCGAAGCGTCCGACAAAGCCTCGGCTGGCAGCCAGCCGCCATCACTGAGTCGCCAGCCCCCTTCGCTCGGTAGTTCGCGTCCGCTCTCCTTGAAATGCTCGATAAACTCCGCCGCGCTGACACGCTTGGGGTCGATGTTGACCACGGTCGCACAGCGCCCGAATCGCCGGGCGGTCTGCGCCACGATGTCCGGGTTCACCACCGCGGCGGTGTTGATGCTCACCTTTTCCGCCCCGGCCTGCACCAGCTTCGTCACGTCGTCGATCGTGCGGATGCCCCCGCCGACAGTAAAGGGCATAAAGCACTGCTCGGCCACATGACGCACCATGTCCAGCGTGATGTCGCGCCCCTCGTGGCTTGCGGTGATGTCCAGAAACACCAGCTCATCCGCCCCGGCTTCGTCGTAGGCTCTCGCGATATCCACTGGGTCGCCGGCGTCCCGCAGGTTCACGAAGTTCACACCTTTGACGACACGCCCGGCATGCACGTCCAGACACGGGATGATCCGTTTCATCAACATAGGCCGGGGATTATAGCAGCCCCGTGTCATGGCGATCGGCCCTGAGTAGAAACACGGCACGATATGCCGGGATACAATGTCAACAACCAGACCTTCAGGAAGCCAACCATGCGAACCGTTTCATCATATGTCCGAAGTTTCGCTTTTCTGCTGCTCCTGCTGTTTGCAACGACGCTTTACGCCGAGCAGCGCGTTTATGAACCGTTCCTGGGTGTTACGGTCCGTGAGATCACGTTCGACAAACCCCGGCCGTTGGTCATCCGCGTCGCGGAGATCGACCTGACCCATCCGGATATCACATTCCTCGTTACCCCCGGCAATGGTGACCCCAACGGCGATGAACCCGGCGACCCCAACCTCGAAACCACCCGGCAGACCACGCTCGACTTCCTCAAAGAAACTCACGCCCAGCTCGCGATCAACGCCACCTTCTTCGGCATGGGCGCGATCGACACCGACAACATCGGCCTGGTCGTCTCGCGCGGGGAACCCGTCTCCCCGTTCCGCGGCGATTGGCCGGCGATCAACATCGACTCGCACAACCGGGTCGCGATCGTCCGGGGCGAACACGATACGTTTCATGTGACCTCGCCCAAGGGCGTCGAACTCTACAACGCCGTGGCCGGGAGCGACCAGATCGTGACCGACGGCAAGCCGATCGAAAACCAGCCCGACCGGGCGTTCTTCACCACCAAACACCCACGCACCGCCATCGGGGTCACCGCGGATAGCCGGTTGCTGCTGGTCACCGTGGACGGGCGCCAACCGGGTTTCTCGGAAGGGATGTCGCTGGACGAACTGGCCCGATTCATGATCGAGCTGGGCGCGGTTCAGGCCTTGAATCTCGACGGTGGCGGATCAACGACCATGGCGATCGCCGATCCGGAACCCCGTGTGTTGAACTTCCCCTCCAGCAAGGACGCGAATGGTAACCCCGGCGTGTTGCGGCCCAACGGCACCAGCCTCGCGGTGTTCGCCAAGCCGAACCCGGAATACGTCTCG
>CAZJCN010000399.1:0-2570 GCA_964544195.1 uncultured Phycisphaeraceae bacterium
ATTAACGGCTCGTTCGAATCACCCGTCTGGTATACCAGCTGAATGTCCAGCGCTACCGCTCGATTCGCCCCTAAGCACACCAACAAGACCAGAGCGCGTCCGAGAAATGCTTTAAGCATGTGATGTCTCCGCCCAAAACCACCCAGCGATCTGACGTGCGGCTGATTGAGAATCCACCCCCCACGTCGATGTGACAGTATCGGCAGTGTAAACGGTGCTGGTACGGCCGTCTATCATTTTGTGCTGTATTCAGCACATTTTTCGCCACACGCCGTCGTCATCATGCGGTTGGTTTCAGGCCATTGACCACCGTGACCTGCGGGTGCTTGTCAAGGCCAAAAGTCCTATCTGAAATGCGATGAGGCTGGATGGCTCCGGGATCGTCGCACGGGTGATCGGTGGTGTCCCGGCGTTCCAGTTGCCGAGGATCTCGTTGAGGTCTTCGATACCGACGAACCCGTCGCCTGAAGGATCGCCCTGAAGAAGATCGCCGGCCGTCACGTTCTGATTCCAGTTGCCCAGAACAATATTGAGGTCCGCGATGCCGACGAATCCATCCCCGTCGAGATCGCCGTCCAAAGATGCAAGATTGAGCGACCCGGTTTGTCCGGCGTAGTTGGTCGGAGAATTAGCCTCGCTGACAAGGTTGATCCCGCTGCGGTTCAATGACAACACACCGTCAACGGGCAGTTGGGCGTTGGTGAAACTGATCAGGTCGGCGAACACGAAGTCGATGGTGGTGGCGGGAGACGCGGGATTGAAGAACGGCGCCGCCGGGAGGATGAAGTCGGGTGTCACGGCTCCGGGCAGGGCGGCAAAACCGGGGGTGGCCAGCAACAGGTGGTGGTTCGCGGTCGGGCTGGGCGTGTTACCGGGGAAGGTGAAGGTGTTGATGGTGACGCCGTTGTCGATCGCGTTGATGATCCGGCCGCTGGTGAACTGCTGGTTGTTGAACGTGGTGATAAGCTCGATGAATTGCACGCTGCCGTCGGCGTTGGAAAAGACTTCATTGATGTCCCACAGGTGAAACGTGGCATAAGCACGCGTTGGTAAGAGTGTGAGGGTAAGCACCAGTACACTGATCTTCAGCACACCCAGCCCCGAGACATGATCCGGCATATTTCGCAACATATGCATTACCCTCTCCTCCCTATCACGGAATCAAACAGTCCGATGACCAACGATTAAAGCGTTCTTCAATACAGACAGTATGCGAAACGCTGCTGTTCTAATCTGAACTGATAATCATTTTATTTCCTTGAAGCAGAAACACCGAGACAAACGGGAATAAATCTTCAAACTTTCGTGTAAAGCCGGATAATGGTGGGATACGCGCGGGGGCGATACACGTCTGTAAAAAAACACCAAAGGAGGTGATGTGATGCTGAAGGCTGCAATGGCTGGGCTTGGCGTTGTTGTGCTCGGGCTGTCACATGCCGGTGTACAAGCACAACTGACCGACCCGATCCCCGCGACGATCCCGCAGAGTTCCATATCGATCGAGTTACAGTTGGTAGCCGACAACCTCGTTGCGCCAAACTTTCTGACGCATGCCGGCGATGGGACCGGTCGGCTGTTCGTCGTCGATCAGGCCGGGCAGATCCGATTAATCAAAAACGGCAGCCTGCAGGCGTCGCCGTACCTGGATGTCTCCAGCCTGATCGTGAATCCACTCGGTGGGATCATCCCGCCGTTTCAGGAACCGTTCAGCGACTTCGATGAGCGCGGCCTATTGGGTCTGGCGTTTCACCCGGATTTCAATGACATCAATCAACCCGGCTATGGCAAGTTTTACACCTACACCAGCGAACCGGTTTCGGGACCGGCCGACTTCACCGTCACCATGCCGGCCGGGACGCCGTTCAACCATCAAAGCGTGATCCGTGAATGGAGTGTGACGCCGTCGTCGGATGAGATCACCGGCGACCCTGCTGTCATCTCGCGTGTGTTGATGCGTGTTGATCAACCGCAGTTCAATCACAACGCCGGGATGCTGGCGTTCGGGCCGGACGGCCATCTCTATGCCTCGTTCGGTGACGGCGGGGCCGCTGACGATGTGGCGCCCGGACACGGAACCATCGGCAACGGACAGGATCCGTCCAACATCCTCGGCACAGTGATCCGCATCGACCCGATCGGTAACAACAGCACCAACGGACAATACGGCATCCCCAACGACAATCCCTTCGTCACCGACCCCGCCAAGCTGGATGAGATCTATGCCTACGGCCTGCGCAACCCGTTCCGTTTCAGCTTTGATGCCGACCCCGCCACCGGGCAGGCCATCAACGGCACGACGGGGGATCTGGTTCTGGCGGACGTCGGACAGAACAGCATTGAAGAAGTGAACATCATCACGCCCGGCGGTAATTATGGATGGAATGCCAAGGAAGGCAGCTTCCGATTCGACCCCGCCACCGGACAGGTTTTCGGCGACCTCACCGGCGTGCCTCCGGGCTTGGTCGACCCGATCCTGGAATACGATCACGATGAGGGGATCTCCATCATCGGCGGTTTTGTTTACCGCGGCAGCGCGATCCCCGAACTGGTCGGCAAATACGTGTTCGGGG
>CAZJCN010000400.1:0-2562 GCA_964544195.1 uncultured Phycisphaeraceae bacterium
TGCGCAGTCTGTGCGAATTTCTCGGTGAGGCGTACGACCCGGCCATGCTCGAATACCATCGCGGCCCCGATGTCTATATGACGGATCGCCGAAACCGCGACAACCTCCGCCAGCCCGTATTGTCTTCCAACAAAGCCAAGTGGCGCAAGCGGATGAATAGCAGAATGCTGCGGCAATTCGAAGCTGTTGCCGCTGATAACCTCAAGAACTACGGCTACCCGTTGAGTCAGGATCATCCCGTCGTCAGTGCATGGGAACACGTGATCTGTCTCTATCTGTTACACCCTCCCCTGCGATTGCTGGCGATGGCGCGTAATCCTAAGGGTTGGGTGGACGGTCTGGTCAGGCTGAAAATTCGTGGTGGAATTTTAGTTCGAGATCTGGTGAGGGTGTTTTATCGTCACAACTCGGTAGAAGAAACGGCCCATTCCGCCTCCTCTTCCGTACACCATCGCGCTCATCAATAGTCCGGGCATCCACGATCAACCCACAATATTCATGCCGCCTTCGCCTGTTGCAGGCACTGAAGGGCATACTCCAGCACGTCAGCGATACTCATGGGCACATCAACCTCGCCCGATCGGATCTGTTTCAAGCGTGCCCAGATGACCTCGCGTCCTTCCGGAGAAGGGATGGCATCTATCGCTTCACCCAGAAACGCCATCGTGGGCTTGGTGTGGCCACGAGCAGTGGTATGCGTATAACGCACCAACGGCCCGAAAACTTGAACGGTAACTCCCGCTTCTTCCAGACATTCCCGTGCAGCGGCCTCTCGGAGCGACTCGCCGGTCCCCGCGTGGCCGGCCGGAAGCACGAATTGGTCCGGGTCACTGCGTCGCGAGACCAGCAGAAACTCGATCTGCTTTTTCCGCCTGCGATAGACCACCACCGCTGCCCGCCGACAATGACGGTCTTGCCGGGTAATCAACGAAGGATAAGTGTTGATTCGGCTCATGTTCCTCCGGCGGGGTCGGGGATACAGGCCGGGGGACAAAGGCTTTGGTTTGTGCCCATTCATCCAGGATGACATCGGCGACCGGCACCTACCGGTTGAGACTGTCTGCCCGATACGACCGACCCGGTTGGTTTTATCGGACAAACCCTCGTGAAATCACCAGCATTCCATTGCATCCCCGTTCTGCAGTCGTGTGAGGCGTCCGGCGGTATATTGCCCATATGTTTGTCTATGCGGGTATAGATGAAGCCGGCTACGGACCGCTGCTTGGCCCTTTAGTGGTCGGCCGTGCAGTTCTGATGGTCCCGAACCTGACAAGTGATGCAGATCCCCCCGACCTGTGGCGCCGGCTGACAAAAGCAGTTTGTAAAAAACCATCGGACAAGCATCACCGTATTCCTGTCAACGACTCCAAAAAACTGAAATCCCAGTCTTCGGGCCTGAAACACTTGGAACGAGGATGCCTGGCCTTTGCCTGTCTGAACCCGGACACACCCGTACCCACTGATACCGCAGGCTGGCTCGACCTGCTTGGTGAAACCTTCCACCGAAACCCTGACTTGCCTGTGTGGTATCAGCCAACCGAGGATATGCCTTGGCAGGCTTTGCCCGGGTGCATAACACAGGATGAACAGGCGATCGATATCGCCATGCTCAGACAATGTGCTGAACGGATCGGCGTGGAATCCGGCGGGTTAGGCGCGGCCGTGGTGTTTGAGCCCATATTCAATCGTATGGTCGACGCCACCCGTTCCAAGGCTGCCGTCAGTTTCACCTTCGTCGCGCAACACCTGCAGCATATCTGGGAACATTTCGGCCGACATTCGCCATCTGTTGTCGTGGACCGGCAGGGTGGACGTACCCACTACCGGGAACAGCTGGCTCTCAGTTTTCCATCGGCCCGGGTCGATGTCGTGGACGAAACTACAGAGACCTCGATCTATCGTCTGTCTCAGCAGTCACCTTCCCCACGCACCATGCGCATCACCTTCACAACCGAAGCTGAGCAGACCCACCTGCCGGTCGCACTCGCTTCGATGGTCAGTAAATACACCCGTGAGCTGCTCATGCAACGGCTGAACCGGTACTTCACCAGCCGTATCCCCGGCTTGAAACCCACCGCCGGCTACGCCAAGGACGGAAAACGTTTCCTCAATGACCTGCAACCCCATTTCAGTCGGCTTGGCATCCATCCCGATACGCTCCGCCGACACGCCTGAGTCGGCCACGCCCCCTTGACGATCCGACGATTCTGCCTATCCTCATAGGGCTTGCTTGCCCCCATCGTCTAGTGGCCCAGGACGCCAGGTTCTCATCCTGGAAACAGGGGTTCGACTCCCCTTGGGGGTACTTGCCCTTCTTTGAAGTAACCGGAACCATACGGGATACTCTTGATATGTTTTGAATCCGACGCACATTGCGCGTGTACTTCAGATTTTTCTTTCAGGCCACTTCCGTTCGTTGCGTGCGCCTTCTGCGCCGGATTTTGCGCCGCTTTCGGCTGACCACCATTGATCGCACGCTCAAAGTGTTCGTCGGTCACCTGCAGGTAATACGCATCCCACTCTGATCTCGCGCGCAGGTTAGGCGCATGTTCGGGTTGCGCT
>CAZJCN010000401.1:0-2551 GCA_964544195.1 uncultured Phycisphaeraceae bacterium
CAGGGGGTATTAAGTCCGGAACCGGCTGAATCCGCATATTCGTTACAAACGGAACTCCGGAGGCAACCGTGGGGCTTTTCGGCGATCAGCCACGATACAATCCTTTTGTTTATGGGACGTGAACATTTACAAGAAACGGGGCAATGTATTTTCCCCGACGTCAGAGAGATCGAGCCGATGCCTTCGCCTCCGAACTGGCAGGCGCTGGTGGTTGATGTATCGCAACGATTGGATTCGTGGCAACAGATCCGGAATAAGACCGGCGATGTCGGTACGGACGGGTGGGAAGTCTGTCGAACAATACTGGTCGGGGCCTGCCTGACCGAGCGTTGGCTGGCCGTGCGCGCGGACGCGATCCGATCGGGTCGTATCTTCATCCCGGAGGACGTCGCCCGACAGCACAGCTTGGATCTTGCCTTGATGCTCAAATCTTTGCAACGGGATGCGGAGCGGGGGGACACGGGTGAAGAGCAGGACTCGGCCTGCCGATGCGGGCAGATGCCCAACACCGGCCTGCGCGTGGTTCTGCCGGCGTTTCGTAATACCATGCACGATCTGGTCAACCGGACCGCCGACCTGCTGGCTGGGGATACGTCGGAATTATCCGGGGCGGTTCAGAAGGAGCTAATCATGGTTCGGCGACGCGCTTTCACGGTGCTCAGGGCCATCCGTTTAAAGGATTACGACACACTGACACGCCAACCTCGGGTCGGATTTTGGGCGAGGTGCCTGTCGCGCGTCCTTGACGTGTAAGGCGATTCCGCCGAATGATGGGAAATAAAAAAAGCCCGCGATCAGATCACGGGCAGGTAACTCGGCAGTATTTGATGATGCTTCAGTGCTGCACGCGCTTGATGCTGCAGCCCTTGGATGTGGTCTTGGTATATGGGGGTTCCTCTCCAGCCAACACCGCGTTGAGCACCGGGACCAGGTAGTTTTCCTCCATCTGGCCGCATTTTTCCGGGCTGGTCGGGATCTGCTCGACACCGCCCATGTAACGAAGCGTCTGGGCTTCGTCTTTGTCGATCACGTAAATGTGTGGAGTGGTCTTGGCGTTGTAAGCATCGGCGACGACGTTGCCCGGGTCTTTCAGGATGGGGTAGGGGATGGCGTGTTCCTGATGGTAGGACGCGATCTCCTCTACGGATTCATTCTTGTTGGAATTGATCGCCAGGAACTGCACACCCTGCTCGGCATACTGCTGGCTTAACGGGGCGAGGTATCGTTGATAACCGCCCTCCGGCCGCATCCGGTCCCACGGGCAGTTGATGCTTTGAAACGCGATCACCACGACCTTGCCTTTGAAGTCCGCCAGGCTCACTTCCTGGCCCGTGACGACATCGGTCAACGTGAATTGCGGCGCCGGCTCTCCGATCACCGGATCGGTGCGCTCGGCGGCCAAACAGGTCAATGTGAAAAGGCTCAGTACAGATAGTGTGATGGCAACAACGCGTGTTTTGAACATCGGGAAAACCTCCTATTGGTTCGGCATTCTAAACGTCAGCCTGATTGTAGGAGCGGGCTTATGATCGGGTCCAGATCATGTATCGATAAAACATGAATCGACCGATTATGCACATAAGCGGATCGGGAAGTCTAATGCCCCTCCTTGGATCGGCCTCCCAGCCAGCCCTTGTGGCGGAAGTACATCAGCAGGCCAGCCACGACCAATACGCATGCCAAAAGAAACACCGGATACCCGTAACGCCAGCGTAGTTCGGGCATCCAATCGAAGTTCATCCCGTACACCCCTGCCATAAAGGTGATCGGTATGAACAGGCTGGCCATGATGGTCAGCACCTTCATGGTCTCGTTCATCCGATTCGATATTACTGACATATGCAGATCGGTAAGACCTGCCGCGGTTTCACGGAAAGTTTCGATTACTTCCACGATCTGAAGGCAGTGTTCATCGACGTCCCGGAGGTAGGTTCGGCTGACCTCCGATACCACGGCGAGGTCACATTGCCGTAGATCCGACGCCACTTTTCGCATCGGCCAGATGACCCGCCGAAGAACGGACAGCTCGCTTTTGATGGCGTGGATGGTGTTGAGCACGGGTACATCGGGTTTATCAAGGATTTGATCTTCCAGATCATCCAGCCGATCACTGTAGTGCTCAAGCAGGGGAAAGTAATGATCCACCATCGCGTCCAACAGCGCATAGACCAGATAGCTTGCATCGTACTTTCGTAGCCTTGAGCCATCGGTCTGTATGCGTTTACGGATCGGGTCCCATACGTCTCCGCGTGTTTCCTGAAATGTGATGACCGTATCCTCATTCATGAACAGGCTGACCTGCCCGGATAAGAGCTTGCCTTCACAGAGCCTGAGCATCCGGGTCAACAGGAACACATCGTTGTCGTAAGGCTCGAAACGCGGTCTTTGGGGAGTGTGCAGAATATCTTCCGCGGCAAGGGGGTGGATGTTGAACGTTTGGCTTATGAGTCGAACCGTATAAGGGTGCAGTCCGTCGATGTTGATCCACCTGACACGGGCCCAGTCGGGTTTGGTTTGATTCAATAATTCTTCAAGTGGAATCGCATCTCGG
>CAZJCN010000402.1:0-2550 GCA_964544195.1 uncultured Phycisphaeraceae bacterium
GACCAAGCCCGTCAAAGACAGCCCACCACCCAAGCCCGTCCCGGCTACTCCCCGCCGGCCTTCATCCCGGAAAGACGACACCGGAAGCGCGTACCCGCGGAATCTCCAGACCGATCCCAACACGCCACACCTGGTCGTACTCAAGTGCGGCAGTGCCGGCGTTCGTTTCGCGTTCGACGCCAAGTGGCTGAACCACGAAGGCTTCCGCGCCTCGATGCCGGTGCGCTGCGTTTACAGCGGCATCGCCGAACGCGCCAAGCTCATGGCTCGCCCGTTTGTCTTTGCAGACCGATCACGCGGCACCAAGACCAACCCCGCCGACATCAGCGCCAACCACGACATCCGAAGCCTCGGCGACGCGGGAACCCGACAGATTATGAACATGATGGGCACTATCGAGGGCATGCCCAGCCCCTTCCTCTACCCGATGCCCTACTACATCAGCACCCGCTACGCCAATAAGATCGTTCATTGCATCACCCGCGATCGGCCCAGCGGCGGCATCACCTGTGAGGTCGTCATCCCCGATGCCGTCTGCGCACTGGAATGGCTCGGCCGGGTCAACGGTGTGTGCGGCAAAGACTACGAACTGCTCGAACGCGACACGTCCTTGTTGCACGGTGACCGGTTCCAGGAACTGAGCGAGGTCTGCCGACAGCGGATACAGTCCTGGTGCAAGCTCCGCCCGCACGAGGTGTTTGAACTTTACATCAACGACGCCGACTTCGGCCGACTCGACGAGGGGCTGGCCGGCATCGTCGTCACCGATCAGCGCGTGGTCTACTGCAAATACCATCACCGCGGACAGGTCCGGCTGGACAACGAACAGGCCGCCATCATCGCCAAACCCGACGGCCGGTTCTACGCGCTGACCCTGCAACTGGGCAACGAGCGGGGCCGGATGTGCAAGATACATAAGTCCGACCTGCCCAAGCTCGAAACCGCGATCGGAAAAGATTCGCCGTTGAAACTGGTGGTCCGCTAAGCCGTCTGATTGATGCCGTGGCATTGGCTCCGGCGCTCCGCAGAGAGATACGATAATAAAACAAAACGGCCGCCCACGAAAGTGGACGGCCGTGCTGTTTTAGGGTGTAGTCAGGTCTCAACGACGACGCAAAGCCGCCAGGCCGCCAAGGCCCAACAGCGCCAACGTGGCCGGCTCAGGCACCGCGGCACCAGCAGGCGGTGTGCCGGCGTTCCAGTTGCCCAGCACCGCGTTCAGGTCGTCGATGCCGACGAACCCGTCACCCGAGGGATCGCCCTGCAGCGGGTCGCCCGCGGTCACGTTCTGGTTCCAGTTGCCCAGCACGATGTTCAGGTCGCTGATGCCAACGAACCCGTCCCCGTCAAGATCGCCAGGGATCGCTGTGTCGATCGTCTCAACACGGATGTTGTCATACAGGCTGAAGGTCAGCGTGTTGAACAGGGCATCGGTTGACGAGCTGCTGTTGGTGTCACTGTGACCAAGCAGGATGTTGTGACCACCAGTCGGCAGGTCATCGAACCCGACGCCGTCTCCGGGGCCTGTCCCAACGTCGTCAAGGTTGACGGTCGCGATCAGGACGCCGTTGACCTTCCAGGTGACGACGTTGCCGACCTTGGCGATCTCACCCTCAGCCCATGAGAAGGCGGTGATGCCGTCCTGAGCCGTACCGGTGTGATCCACGTTCGGATCAAGCCCCTGCACGATGGCGGTCTGAGCTGCGGGGATAGGCTGACCCGGGAAAGGCCCGACGAGATTGGTCCGGTCGTAGTAGTACGGGTTGCTGGCATTACGGGCGGTCGAGTCGGTCCCGCCGGCGCTGGCTTCATACACCGGCACGCCGCTGGTGGTTTCAGTCGCCTGATAGGACACCGACTTGGCGGACGAATAGGCACGCCAGTCTGCACTCGACCCGCCGTCGAGTGTCTCCGCGAAGAATACGCCATCGACTGTTCCGGGGTAATTCGCGGAGGTGCCGCTGGTCAGGATGCCGGCATAGGAAATCTGCGTGGTCCCGCTGCCGCCGCCCGGAGCCGGGCCGTGGAAGTTGTGCCAGAAGTCGTACTTCAGCACGTAATCACTTTGTCCCGACAGGTCCAGCCCGGTCGGTGACACGCTGAAACCGCCGAAGGTTGCAAAGAACTCATTGGCGGTCATTTTCAGACCGGTCGTCGGCGTGGTCCCGGTGGAGTTGGGCGCCTCGGGGATGCCGATGGTGCTGTAATCGAACTGCCAGTCCACCGTAAAGTCGGTCGGCCCGTCATTGACCGTCCAGTTTGCGCTCGGGTCGGTGTCGAAGTTCTCCGAGAACAACGTGGTCGCCCCGAATGCGGAAGACGACGACACCGCCGCCACCAGCAGACTCAATCCAATTGCTGTCTTTTTCATGGTCTCAACTCTCCCTAAACAAGAAAACAGATCGTGATCAAACGCTACGGCCCCGATCGAAATGACGAACTTATCCTCCCAAACTCAAGACATGACAGGAATGGGCTTAGGCCGACTCCCCCCCATTCCGATACCAGTCACACCTTATTTGCATACTGACAAACCATCAGATTTGACTA
>CAZJCN010000403.1:0-2544 GCA_964544195.1 uncultured Phycisphaeraceae bacterium
GCCCGATGAATGTCGACGCCGACGGCAAGGCGGTCAAACCCAGCAAAGCGGAAGTCTACGGATCCATCGAAGGTCTGATCCAGCACTTTGAACTGGTGATGACCAACCGTGGATGGGAAGCCCCGGTCGCTGAAGTGTATGGCGCCAACGAAACCGCCAACGGCGAGCTCGGATTCTATATCGTGGCCGACGGCGGCCCGAGGCCGTGGCGGGCCCGGTGCCGACCCCCGAGTTACATCAATTATCAGGTTTTCCCGAGGCTCATGGAGGGCCACCTGCTCGCGGACGCCGTCGCCATTCTGGGAAGCCTGAATATTATTGCCGCCGAGCTGGACCGCTGAGGCGGAAGCAGACTGGATACCGGTATGTTCCGGAGTAGGAAAGACAATGGCTTGGATTACTAAAAATTCCGCATCGATGCCGATCGAGCGTCGTGACGAACCTTACCTGACTCCCGAGTTGAAGAAAATACTCGAGGAGGAAGTACTCCCTCGTTACGACACAAAATTGGCAGCCACGATGCCTGCGCTGCACCTGGTTCAGGATACGCACGGCTGGCTGCCGCTTCAGGCTATCGAGGAGATCGCCGAGTTCCTTGGGATCAGCGCCACCCATGTCATGGACACCGCCAGCTTCTACGAGGAGTACTGGCTTAAACCTCACGGCAAATATGTCATCTGGGTGTGCCAGTCCCTCAGTTGTGAGATCATGGGGGAGCCGGAACTGCTTAAAAAGATCAAGGACCATTTGGGGATCGAAGTCGGTGAAACCACCAAGGACGGCCGATTCACCCTGATGAAAGTCGAATGTCTCGGATCGTGTGGAACAGCGCCGTGTGCCTTGGTCAACCACAAACTCCACGAGAACCTGAACCCGAGCAACGTCATCCGGATCCTCGATTCACTGGAGTAACCGATGAGCTGGTTTGCCCGGCTGTGTCGGAATACGGGCCTGTTCATTCACCACGTGACCAAGCCCGTCAAGGGCCAGCGGCAGGTGGTCAGCCGACACACCGAGGAAAAGAAACTTAATCCGACCGTCACCCTCAGGCGAACCACCATCGAGGAGATCGAAGTCAAGCCGACCGACAACCATGACAACGCCAGCCCGGGCCAATAAAGGTCACTCAATAACGGAGCCCGGGCACAAGCCGTGACCACGAGATAAACAGCAATGACGATCCTGAAAGAGCCTGTTCTGACCAAGCGTATCCCGACACCCCCTTGGGGTGATCCGGCGGACCGTAAGACCGTCAGCTACGAGCAGTATGTTCAGACCGGCGGATACAAGGGGCTGGAAAATGCGCTGGCCATGCAACCCAAGGATGTGGTGGACCTGGTCAAAGCCGCCGAGGTCCGAGGTCGGGGCGGGGCCGGGTTCCCAGCCGGGATGAAGTGGAGCTTTCTTCCGCCCGAAGACGGCGGGCGTCGTTACCTGGCGATCAATTCCGACGAATCCGAACCCGGCACGTTCAAAGATCGCCTGTTGATCGATTTCGATCCCCACGTCATCATCGAAGGTATCGCCATCTGCATGCACGCCTGCCGATTGGATACCGCATATTTCTACATCCGTGGTGAATACCACCACCAGCGCGAGGTGTTTGAGAACGCGATCCGCGAGGCCTACGAAAACAAGGTTTTCGGGCCGGACTCGCGACTGGGCAAGATCAACGACCGCTGGCCCGACCTGTTTCTGCATCGTGGAGCCGGGGCTTATATCTGTGGCGAAGAAACCGCCTTGCTCGAATCCCTGGAAGGCAAGCGTGGTTGGCCGCGGATCAAGCCGCCGTTCCCCGCGGTGGCCGGTGCATTCGGACGTCCGACGATCATCAACAACGTCGAAACCTTGGCCGTGTGTACCCCGATTCTGGAACGTGGTTCCGACGGCCCGGCATGGTTCCAGTCCATGGGCACCCCACGGCCGGAAGGCGCGCCACCACAAGTCCCTGCCAGCTTCGGCCCCAAGCTCTTTGGCGTCTCCGGTCACGTCAATCGTCCCGGTGTGTACGAGGAAGAGTTAGGCATCACCCTGAAAGACCTCATCGAAGGCCTCTGCCAGGGCATGAGGGGCGGCAAGAAGTTCAAGGCCGCCATCCCCGGCGGTATCTCCACCGGCGTGCTCGGCCCCGATGAATATGATGTCAAACTGGACTTCGATATCACCAAGTACGACGTGCTCGGCCTTGGAACCGCCGGCGTGATCGTGATGGACGAGGATACCGACATGGTGGCCGTCGCCCGCAATATCGCCCGCTTCTTCGGGCACGAATCCTGCGGACAATGCACGCCCTGTCGCGAAGGAACCAACTGGATGTCGCGCATGCTCGCCCGGATCGAGGCGGGAGACGGCACCACCGCGGACCTGGACCTGCTGCTTGAAGTCGCCGGCTCCATGGGAGCGCTGCCCTCAGGTCGAGGCGCCACCATCTGCGGCCTCGCCGACGGGGCGAATTGGGCTGTACGGACCATCGTCAACAAGTTCTGGCACGAGTTCGAAGCCCGGGTCAGCAAACAACGGTTTGTGTCGCTCGCGGTTGTCGGG
>CAZJCN010000404.1:0-2541 GCA_964544195.1 uncultured Phycisphaeraceae bacterium
CCGGATGAATAGTCACCTGTGTGTATCCGTGTTTATATATTGAATCGTCCCTTGTTCGCGAGGGGTCAGATTCTTTGCAGATCTTTGATAATCAGTGGAACCGATGTCCGTCATCTGATCGTTTCTACAGTTGGACGGGATGATGTTTCCTTTAATGTAGATAGATGGGGCGGTTATCCCATGGACAAGTAAGAAAGGGCTGGTCATGTATTACACTGATTTATCAAAGACTTACATCGCATCTCTGCTTCTGGCGGTTCTGGGGGCGATTTTATCGTTCCCTGTCGACATGCTGGCCGACGCCGAGGTTATGGATAAGACGGTGGGTGATCCTTACAGCCTCTCGGTGGACCCGTTGGGTGATTCACTGCTGGAGGTCGATACCCCGGTGGTCCGGGTGTTTCACGGCCGGGAGTTGCGTTTTGCCAGTGAGGCCAACGCGGACGCTTTCGAGGCGAACCCACAGAAGTATCTCGCGGAGGTGGACCGCCAGATCATCGAGCAGCAAAAGCCCTGGTATCCATTATCGGAGTGTGTCGTCTCCGGCGAAGCCTTCGGCGGGGATATGGGTGAGCCGATCGATGTGGTCTACGGCAATCGGTTAATCCGCTTCTGCTGCAAAGGATGTGTCAAGGATTTCAGGCAGGACCCCGAAACCTATCTCAACAAGCTCGACGCCGCGGTGATCGAATCACAGAAAGACAGCTATCCCCTGACCACCTGCGTGGTCTCCGGCGAAGCGCTTGGTGGTGATATGGGCGAGCCGTATGATTACGTGGTCGGCAACCGGCTTGTTCGCTTCTGCTGCAGGATGTGTGACAAACAGTTCAATCGGAATCCCGCGAAGTACCTGGCCCAACTTGATGAATCCTTGAGCCGATCAGGCGAATCTCACGATGCCAACGAAGAGGGTTCGGAGCATGACAAACATGACAATCGTGGTGACCAACACCATCACCACCATGATCATGACGGCCATGAATCACATCACTGACCGAGGCTCATGAAGATGACCAGACTTCGATTCCTTGTCTTATCGCGGCTGTTTCTTCCGGTTTCTCTGGCGATGTGTGCCGTGTTGGCAGGATCGGTACAGGGACAGGCTGTGGAGGGGCCAACCGTTGCGGAAGCTGCCAACTCGACATGTCCGGTCGAGTTGGGGGAGCCGATCGATCCTGAGCAATGGGTCGATTATGAGGGCCGGCGGGTCTACCTGTGTTGCCGACGCTGCAAGCGGAAGTTCGAGGCTAACCCGGCCGCGTACCTGGACAATCTTCCTGCCCTTGCCGTGACCGCCTCGGCGGTGGGTGTGTCAGACGTTTCAGGTGATAGCGCCGGCCACCCGCACACGCAGACAGAGCACGGACACGGTTCCACGGCATCGGTTGAAATTGAAACCACCGAACACGAACACGCCGGCCACAGTCACGAACATGAACCGCAAGGTTTGGGTCGATTGACGGCATGGCTGGGCAAGTTTCATCCGGCTTCGACAGACCTGCCTGTCGGGTTGTTGATCGGTGCGGCGCTCGCGGAGCTCCTGGCTCTGGTGACCGGCCGAGGCATGTTCTCACACGCTGCTCGTTACTGCGTGGTGTTGGGTGGGATCGGTGCCATCGGTGCGGCCACGTTGGGCTGGTTTTATGCGGGCTTTGCCTTAAGTGATGGTGACTGGTTGATGACGCTGCATCGCTGGTTGGGGACGGGGGTCGGCGTCTGGTCGTTGTTGCTGATCGGGTTGAGTGTGCCGGCCTATCGAGATGGTGAGCGGGGCCAACGTGTCCGGTTCTGGTTCCGTTTGGCACTATGGACGGGAGCGGTTCTGGTGATGGCCAACGGGTTTTTCGGTGGGGCGTTGGTCTATGGCCTCGATCACTACCGGTGGTAGATCATGAAAATGAATCAGGTAGCACGATGCGTGATGGCCGGCCCGATGCTGAGTATCCTTTTGGTGGCGGGGTGTGCATCCCCCTTTGAGCCATCGGCGACCGATCACTGGGAAACATCCTGGCTTGACGGCGACCCGTCGGCATGGCGTTACCGTGACGATGGAACGGTCCATCGGTCACACAGCTTGCGATTACAACAGGAAACAGCCGATGCCTTGAATGGCGAAGACCCCGGCCCGGAAGGCTATGTCAGAATTGCCCTGAACAATCATCCGGCTATCAAGGCTGCGGAACAGCGTGTCGCCCGTTTACGCCAGCAGATTCCTCAAGTCACGTCCCTGGATGATCCAAAGTTGCAGGTTGCGCCGGTCGGCGACATGGCGGAGACGGCAGCGGGGCAGGTCGGGCTGATGTCGGGGGTGAGTCAGACGTTTCCATATCCCGGCAAGCTGAAGACCCGTGGCAGGATCGCACAGCAGGAGGTGGCCGTCGCAGAACGCGAGTTTGAGAAAACCCGTATCGAAACGTCGGCACAGGTCAGGAAGGCTTATTGGTCTTATTACTATGCGAGCCGGGCGTTGGCGGTCACGCGTGAGAGCCGACGGTTGTTGGATCAGTTCAAGCAGGTTGCCGAGGCTGAGTACCGCGCCGG
>CAZJCN010000405.1:0-2539 GCA_964544195.1 uncultured Phycisphaeraceae bacterium
CCAGGTCCAGCAGCGGGATGAGGCTCTCGGCCCCTTCGAGACTGAAGCTCTTGGCCCCGACAAACTTCTTCTGAATGAACTGTTCGAAGATCGTGGCGTCGGTGAGACGTGTCAGGATCCGGATCTGCTGCTTTCGACTCAGCTCGATGCGGTTCTGCGACCCCTCCATGCGCTCCTGCAGCCACTCCCGGATAGACAGGTCGTCGATGTGCATGAACTGCGCACCGATGTACCGGCAATAGGTGTTGTGCAGGTGAGCGATGATGGTGCGAAGGGAGCGGACGGTGGCCTGGCCATGGATGGAGCTGGTCAGGAACGGCTTGTCCATATCGGCTTCGGTGAAGCCGTAGTACGCCGGGTCCAACTCGGGCAGGTGTCGGCGGGTCTGTCCGAGGGGATCGAATGCCGCTGCCAAGTGCCCCCGGACGCGGTAATTCCGGACCAGCATCCCGACCTGGTGTTGCAGCCTTTGCAGGTCGGCCTGGTCGCCGACCAAGGGGGTGACCCCATGCTCCGAGGGCGGATTGAAGATGCTGCGTGGGGGAAAGTCGGGACGGATGGAGTGTTGGACGGCCCCGGCTTGCCCGTTACCACGCCCATTGCTTTTGGCCCAGGACTGAAAGAGTTCCCGCCATTGGGGCCCGACCGAGTTCGGGTCACGCAGATACAGCTCGTAGAGCTGTTCTACATAGTCCAGATTCGCACTGTCGAGCCGTTCGGTTTGGCTGTCCATGGTCTGGGGTACCCTGTCGGGGTGTGTATTAATAACAACCTGTACGGAAAAGGAAAGCCGACCCTGGTATCCCGACACTGATATCGGGCGTCGAAATGATTGGCTTGACGTCCTTACCTTGCACAACAAACATACTGGCTTGCATTTAGAATGCCAGCGGGCTCCGTATTCCCATAATAAGTGATAACGGAAATCAATTTGGTTGATATCACGCCGAAAACTCGACTCCTGCTCAATACGTTGGACAGGCATCGGCTGTGGCTGTGGGGCCTGATCGGGCTGGTGTATCTGGTAGGGTATAACGGCCACTGGCGGATCGGGCCGGATTCGGCGATCCACGTCGAGGTCGCCCGGCAGCTTGCCCAAGGCAACGCGTACACGCATCCCACCGGTCTGGAACAGACGATCCACCCCGGCCTGGCTTATCTCACTGCGGCAACGTTCCGTCTTCTCGGCCAGGATCAGTTTTACGTGATCAACGCGCTGATGCTGGCGTGTGCCTTAGCCACATTGATTGTGGTATATCAACTCGTCCAGCGGGTGTGTGACCGTCGAACCGCCAATGTGGTGACGCTGTTAGTCGCTTTCAATGAGCTTTTTTATCGGTATGCATATCAGGTCCTCACGGACATGCCGTTCCTGTTGGGCTTGATGCTGCTATTGCTGTCATTGGAATACATACGACATCCCGGCGCTTTACGTTGGACGGGCGGCCTGCTTGGGGTGGTTTCGTTGATCGTCATGGCCATGTTCCGCAGTGTCGTACTGACCGTGCTGGTAGCCTGTGGACTGGGCAGCCTGTGGCATGTCGGCACGGCGATTCGGTCCAGTCGAAACATCCGACACATAGCAAGCCTTCTCGCTGCGACAACATTCGCCTTCGCCGCGATCGCCTGGTTGCTGATCGACCCGGCCATGCTCCGAGACAGTGATAAAGCGTTGAGTCTGCTGCACACCGAATCGTTCTTCGAGCTGGGCCACCGCATCCTGACCGACAACGGCCCGAACCTGCTGACCGAACACCTGCCCGAAGCGTTGCTCGCTGTCGACCTCGGGCCTTGGCTGGGTGGTGCGGTCGGCATCCTGGCTGTGATCCTGGGCATCGGGTTGTTTCGCATCCGCCCGATCTGGGGCGCTTTGGTCCTGGCATTCCTCATTCAATGGCTGCTGCTGATTACGGTTCGGCGGTACTCCCTGGTGATCCTGCCGTTGCTGGCCGTCGGTTGGTGGCGGATGACAGCCTGGCTGGAACGACGAAGCAGCCCGCAGTGGGCCGAGTGGGTCGTGCTCGGATCGTTGGGCCTTTGGCTGGTTCCCAATGCGGTCAAGATCACGGACTTTATCCTCGAACAGCGGGCGGTTCCGTTTCTGGAAACCTATGAAGACGGCCGATACGCCGCCTTGTCTCGTGTCGCCGATGCGCTGACCGAGCTATATCGGCCGGGCGACCAGATCCTGGCGGACGATGCACCGCAACTGATCTACCTGACCCGCCTGCCGGTATTCAGTGCCGCCACGCTGCCGACCTACGGCCCGGAACGGGAAGCAACCCTCGAACGGGTCCGTGCCGCCGAGCGCATCCTGCTGGTTCGGCCGATCGAACGGATGCTGGCCGAACGGCTCGAACAGATCCAAGCCCGCGAAATTGAAGTCATTCGCACCGTTCCTACGCCTGTCTATCACCGCCACCGCAATTATCAGATCGCCCTGCTCCAAGTCCGTCAGGCGGACTGGGACAATTTCCGCCGCCGACGTGAGAAACGCTTACGTCGGCTGGAAGCCACGCATCAAACTGAGCCCCAGTCC
>CAZJCN010000406.1:0-2537 GCA_964544195.1 uncultured Phycisphaeraceae bacterium
AACCGCGTGGTCGACCTGATGCTGCACATGGCCAAGGCTGACGGCCTGATCTGATGGCTGCCGAAAAAGCTGATGAATAAGCACCAACCCCGGCCGAAAGGTCGGGGTTTTTCGTTATGATTCGTCAGTCATCGCATTGGCTATTCACGCAGGTCACACGCGTTTACAGTATTGACACAGGCGTCCACCGACTTGAGCAACCGATTGATCTACTACGTCCGTTACTACCTCCGCCAGACCCGAAAAGCGCTGGCGAAACCGACGGTGCGCGTCGCGGCTTGGGTGCTTGCGTGGATATACAAGCTGTATATGGGGCTGGTCTGGCACACAAGCCGGGTGGAAGCCTACGGCATGGCACGGGCGGTCGCCGCGGTCAATCGTCACCGAAACATCCTAGTCGCGGTCTGGCACGACAACGTCATCCTTGCCCCCCGCTGCTGCCGGATATTCAGCCCCACCACCCTGGCCAGTCGCAGCGACATCGGGGATGTGATCACGGCTGTTTTGAAGCTGCAGAACTACCACGTTTTTCGAGGCGGGTCTTCAAGAGGCAGATCCAGGCGCACACCCATCCTCCAACAACTGGTCAAGTATCTGAACGAGCGTGAGGAGGTGGTGCTCGCTCTTACCGTGGACGGCTCCACCGGCCCGGCCCGCATCCTCAAGCCGGGGATCATCGGCCTGTCACACGACACCGGCGCACCGATCTTTGCCGCTCACATCGCCTGTCGTCCCATGTTTCGGCTAAGAAGCTGGGATCGCACACGTGTACCGTTGCCCTTCGGCAGGATTGTCATGGTCGTCGAGGGGCCGATCCATTGCAGTGATCGGGAATTGGATGCCGACGAGTTTCAGCGTTTGCGAGCATTGGCACAGCGTTTATTGGAAGACACCGCCGATCGGGCAGAGCGTTGCTTAGCCGGCGAACCCCTGCCTGAACCCGACCCTGAACTGGGTTTGGACCCGTCCTATGGTGATCGGTCATGCCGGCCGGGGAAGGCCCTTTTGACACCAGACGAACCCCCGCCGAACCCCAGGCTCAGAAGCCCTCAGAAGGGTGTTGAATGACGGCAGGAAGAATGGTTTTACTGGTCAAGCCCGTCGCATCCCGCTATGATTCCGCCAACCTGTTCCCCACAGTGAGGCTGAGAATCCCGTGAACAACCCGCGATCCCCCCATGTACGTCTGGCCCTGGAAGACGGGAGCGTCTTTACAGGCACCTCCTTCGGCGATACCACCCCACGATGCATCGAGGCCGAGGTGTGCTTCAATACATCGCTCAGCGGCTATCAGGAAGTGTTGACCGACCCGTCCTACGCCGGTCAGATCGTCACGATGACCTATCCCCTGATCGGGAACTACGGCATCAACGAAGCGGACCTGGAGTCCGAGCGGGTTCAGGTCAGCGGGTTCGTGGTCAGAGAGCTGTCACATATCCCCAGCAACTTCCGGTCCACCTCAGCCCTGTCCGACTGGCTGGCCGAACAGGGGGTTACGGGGATCAGCGGGATCGACACCCGTGCCCTGACGCGAAAGCTGCGGACCGAAGGGGCCATGGACGGCGTGCTCTGCACCGACCCGAGCCTTTCGGATAAGGAACTGGTCGAAAAGGCCAAGGCTGCCCCCGGCCTGGTAGGGATCAACCTTGCCAAAACCGTCAGCCGAATACAGCCCGTCCATTGGAATGAAGACCTTGGACAGTGGGCTCCCCTTCAGGGTGAAGTACCGAAGCGTGACCGGCGATTCAATGTCGTTGCTCTGGATTGCGGCGCCAAACTCAACATCCTGCGCAACCTGGTTGACTCGGGATGTAACGTCACGGTGTTGCCCTACAACGCAACGCCCGACCAGATCTTCGAGCATAAGCCCGACGGCCTGTTCGTATCCAACGGCCCCGGGGACCCGGCGGCAGTAACGGAAACCATCGAAACCCTGAAGCAAGTGCGCGGCAAGCTGCCGATCTTCGGGATCTGCCTCGGGCATCAGCTATTGAGCCTGTCTCTGGGTGCCAAAACCTTCAAACTGAAGTTCGGCCATCGTGGCGGCAACCAGCCTGTTCAAAACCTGCACACGCGCAAGGTCGAAATCACCAGCCAGAACCACGGCTTCGCGGTGGACCTCAAGAGCCTGGAAAAAGCCGGCGGGGAACCCACACACATCAATCTCAACGACCAGACACTCGAGGGTTTTCGGCACGCCAGCGAACCGATCTTTGCGGTGCAATACCACCCTGAGGCCAGTCCCGGGCCACACGACGCACGCTACCTGTTCGATTGCTTCATCGACATGATGACAACCGGCCAAAGCCCGACAGGCGAACAGATGGATCTGGCACAGGACCGACGCAATAACGTCGCCCCGGCAGGCGTGTGACCGCCGACCGAACCGCACCCGCCCCCCAACACGCCACCCCGTCAGGAATACGATGTCCGGACGCGCGGGCGCCTTGCTGCCCACGACATCATGACCAGCCCCCATAGGCCTGACGGCTCCGGCAGGTTTACCGGGGGCGGCGATAAGGCTGACCAGTTGCTGA
>CAZJCN010000407.1:0-2533 GCA_964544195.1 uncultured Phycisphaeraceae bacterium
CCGAGCGTCAAGCCGAAGGGGAGTGATTGATCTGAGCCGGTCGCCCGGGACCTCACACCCAGACGCTGACGAACAGGGCGTCCTCGGTGTTTTTCCCGACGAGTTTGCCGATCGACTGGCTGACGAACTTCACCTCGTACTCGGGGTGGTTGTCCAGCCAGCTGTTGATCTGTTCGTCGAGATGGTCGATCGCATCAAGGCGCAGCTTGGACACGAATGTTTTGACGTGGATCGCGCCTTGGCCGGTAACGTTGGGGGTGCGCTTCCAGTGATCCACGTGGGGCTTTCGCGTGTCGAAGGTGCGGATCTTGTTGGAGCCGACCACGCTGGACGCTCCCTCATCCAGCTCGATCGGGGCGGGGTTCTGGGCGTCGTGATCGGTCTGATCGTTTTCCTCCGCCTCGTTGATATCGATGGGGATCGCGTTGGCCAACAGTTCTTCTTCGCTGACTTTATCGTGATGTTCGTGGGACTGCTCAGACATCGGTGCCTCCCTCGTTGAATTGAACGTGACCCGAACGGCGCACGGGTGAAGGACATGTCGGCGTGCGCCCGTCTGACATACTGTATCCCTTGGCGGATTCAGCGACAAGGACAGAGCGGTGTGAGTTATCGCTGTCGTTGCGATTCGGGCGTTTGGATCACAGCCCGCCATCGCCGGCCGGCGAGATGGTCGATACGCATGGTTCCTTGGAAATCTTGTAGCTGCACATCCCACAGCATCCGACGGGAGGTCCACAGCCGGATGGTCACGACTCCGTGATCGGTTCGTGTGACCCACCCGCGATGCCCGAAGATCGGGCCTTGATAACGCAGGTATGCCCGACGGTGCGGTTGGATGGTTTCGAGTTCGAAGCAACCGAGCTGGCGCCACCATCGGCTGGGGTGCTTGACGCGGGCGGTCCACAGCCGGGCGTAGGGCGTGAGTCGATCCTGCGGGGTGCCGACCAGCCAGTCATGATGCACCCCGTCGGGGGTGTGGTGTCGCAGCAGGACGGCGGGGACGATTATCATGGCTGGTTTCTCACCTGACCGGTCGCGGTTTCCGGTACAATCCCGTCATGTCCGGGCCGTCTTGTCAGTGTAGCCGGGCCGACTTATCTTGCACGGACGGCCACGACCGGCCCGCCGTGATGCACGCAACTTGATCCGAATCATGACAAGGATGACACAGGATGATCAGGGATACCAGCCGTAAACGTGTCCGGATGGCTTCGATGCTGCTAGGCGGCATGCTCTGCGTGTCGGGCGGGGCGTTTCTGCCGGGGTGTACCACGGCTTTGGATCTGCGCGAAGAGGCTGTGCTGGCGTTGAACCGGGGGCAGTTGGAACTCGCCTTGGACAAAGCCACCCGGGCGGTCGAGATGGACCCGAGCAGCGCGTTCAACCATTACGAGCTGGGCCGAGTGTATCTTGCACTGAACCGGAACCTGGAAGCGCAGTACGCATTGGAGAAAGCGCTGGCGATCCGGCCGGACGATCCGGCATTCACGCCTGACGTGCTGGACGCGTTGGCGGAGGCGTTGTATCGACAGGATCGGCGGGCGAACCTGGCTGCTTTCCTGGAAGAGCAGGTCCAGACCTACGGCTCGACGCGCGATTACCTGCGTCAGGCGGACTACCTGGCGAAGATGGGCGATCCCGACGCGGCGCGGATCGCATACCGCAAGGCGGCGTACTTCGCTGACCCGAAAGACCCGACGCCGTACATCGCCATCGCGGACTTTTATGCCTCCATCGGCGACGAGCCTAACGCGGTGACCGCGCTGCGTTACGCCAACTACATCGATCCGGGGAACCTGGACGTGGCTGAACGGTTACGTCGATTCGGGATCGTGCCCGGCCCGACCATCGCCGAGCCCCCGCCGAAGCCGGAACTGCTGCGGTAAATCACGTGTTTCGGACTCCTGACTGATACATATTCCCTGATGTGAAACCATGCCTGCGCCCTCTCGGCGCGGGCTGTTTTAGTGAGGCATACTGATGATCAAATGGTATCCGATTTTGCTGTTGATCGGGTCGAATTGTTTTATGACTTATGCATGGTACGGGCATCTGAAAGACCTCAGATACAAGCCGTTGATGATCGTGATTCTTGTAAGTTGGGGGGTGGCGTTTTTTGAGTACTGTCTGCAAGTGCCCGCGAATCGCCTCGGGCATCAGACCTACACACTGGCCCAGCTCAAAGTGATGCAGGAAGTGATCACGATGTCGGTGTTTGCCATATTTTGTGTGGTTTATATGAAGGAAAAGCTGACCTGGGATTATCTTTGGGGTGGTCTGTGTCTGGTTGGTGCCGCGTATTTTATGTTCCGTGGTGGGCTGCCTGTGCAGCACTAGCGCGAATCGGGCGGCTTGGATGCAATCCGCCGGCCCGTCACGGATCCGAGGGGGTATCGAATCTATGACGTGCCAAGAGCGTTGGTTATACCCGTGTTCACATACGGCTCCACTCGACATGGATGAGTCTGATATCAGCCGGGTCGCTGGCATGGGTCGCACCGGATATCATGCGCCTTTTCTGCCGATGTGG
>CAZJCN010000408.1:0-2506 GCA_964544195.1 uncultured Phycisphaeraceae bacterium
AAGATGGTCTTCCCAGAAGCAACGGACATGCCATTTTGTTAGGCGCTCTAAATACTTTCAGTGAAACGGTCGGCCATACCAGCGACCTGGTTGAATCGCTGGAACTCGCAAGCCAGAGCGTAGCCCATGCTGGCGAGGCGTGGCGAGAAACGGTCCGTGCCATCGGTGAACTGTCGTCCTCCGTAAGCCCCTCCGATCCGTCCACAGAATCCAAGCCGTTCAACATCCGGGACTACACCGACGCCGCCGACCGACTGATCGCCGCCGCGGCAGAGTTGCGATCACTGATCGCGGATATTCGCAACACCGCTGCCTCGGACGAACTGAGTACGACGCTCGATGCTGCAGAGCAACGTGGCCGAAACGTCGCCGACCACGCGGCCTGGCGCGTGATGCAGCTGATTGGTGTTGTGTTCATCTTGGCAGTCGTCTATCGGTTTATATGCCATAAGCTCATCCAACGCGGATCGCCGCACTGATGTACCCGCTCGTCATGCCGACGCCGGGATTATGCTGCTGTTATCATATTGCCCATTGGAGGTTCCGTGACGAGCAACCCATTGGATGTCCATGCCCCACGTCCCGACAGGCTCGCCATCGCGCGTGACTGGTTGCCACGGTACACCGGCATGCCTGTCGACAGGTTCGGGGATTACATCCTGCTGACGAATTTTCACAGCTACATGCACCGTTTCGCAAAACGGTTCAACTGTGAGATACACGGCGAAGATCGGCCGATGCAGGCCGCGACCAACGCCGACGGGTTGAGCATGATCAACTTCGGCATCGGTTCCCCCAACGCGGCCACGATCATGGACCTGCTCAGCGCGAGAAACCCCAAGGGTGTGTTGTTTTTGGGGAAATGCGGCGGTTTGAAGCACTCGACCGAGATCGGCCACTTTGTCCTGCCGATCGCCGCGATCCGTGGAGAGGGGACCAGCGACGACTATTTCCCGCCGGAGGTCCCCGCGCTGCCGTCATTCAAGCTTCACAAGTTCGTGTCGGACAAGATCGTGGCCCGGGGGCACGAGTATCGAACGGGCGTGGTCTTTACCACCAACCGCCGTATGTGGGAACACGACCAGCGATTTCTGGAACGGCTGCGCACGGTCAGTGCGCTGGCGATCGACATGGAGACGGCCACGTTGTTCATCGTCGGCCATTACAACCAGATCGCCCGTGGGGCGTTGTTGCTGGTTTCCGACGTGCCCAGCACACCCGAAGGCATCAAGACCCAGGACATGGACAGGCTGGTCACCAGCCGATGGGCCGACCTGCACCTGGAGATCGGGATCGAGGCGATGAGCGAGATCAGCGAAAAGGGTGAGATGATCAAGCACTTCACGTATTGATTGCGAGTGCCGGCGTGTGTCATATTTGACAGAGAATCACGACTGACCCGATAGAACCGATATGCAGCTTGCCACCTTGATGTATGGAGCCGGCTCGGTGGGGCCTTTCGCCTCACGGGCGTTTATGCCGGCGTTTGCTACGGCGCTGGCTTTGCGCTTTGCGCCGGAATATGCGCCGTGGTTTCCCGATGACATGGCCGGGATCGCCCAACAGGCGCCGTCATGGTTTACCAGCGACCTGTCATTGATCGCCTTCGGCCTGCTGGCGTTGCTGGAACTGGCGGCGACGAAGAACCCGGACCTCCGGGCGATGTGGTCCGAGGTGGAGAGCTACGCCAAGTCGGCCGTGGCGGTTGTGACCTATCTGGGGATCGCCAGCACTCAGGATGTCGGGTTTATCGAACGCGCCACCCAACAGGCGGGGTTCGTGGATGTGTTGCCGGCGCTGGTCATCGGGGCGGGGGTCTTTCGGCTCAGTCAACTGAAAACCGAAGCGTTCCGGTCGCTCAGTGATGCCGACGAGGATGATGATCTTGGCATTCAGGGTTTGTTGAGCTGGGCGGAGGATGTCTGGGCGGGCTTCGGGCCGATCCTGCTGTTGTTGTTCCCGCTGGTCATGCTCGCGCTGATCGCGCTGGTGGCGATCGTGCTGTTGTGGCTTCAGCGCCGGGCGATCGCGATCGAGGAACAGTCGAAAATCCCCTGCACGCAATGCGGTGAACCTATCTATCGTTCGGCGTTGCGATGCCCGTCGTGTGGTCAAGACAACCCCGAGCCTTGCGACGTCAGCCTGTTCGGGCGTTCGTTGGAACGGCCCGCGCCGGATGCTGAAACGCACGCGCTTCGGCTCGTGGAAAGGAAGCGTTGCCCGGTATGCGCAACACGCTTGGATAAGCGCAGTGTTTCGCAAAGCTGTTCGGCGTGCGGGCACGCGCTGTTTGCGGACCCGGCGTTTGGTCAGCGTTATTTGTCCCGATCTGATGCGCGTCTGCCGATGGTGCTGCTGATCAGCGCGCTGTTCAGCGCGGTGCCGGTGGTCGGGTTGATCCCCGGCGTGATTTACTACCGGCTGACGTTGATCTCGCCGTTGCGTCGATACATCCCCCGG
Source organism: uncultured Phycisphaeraceae bacterium (assembly GCA_964544195.1). Classification (GTDB taxonomy): domain Bacteria; phylum Planctomycetota; class Phycisphaerae; order Phycisphaerales; family Phycisphaeraceae; genus CAZJCN01. The sequence goes on from CAZJCN010000408.1 coordinate 2,461, forward strand.
GCGAAGTCGATCCTGCTGCGTTGGGCTGTCCGGATCGTGCTGTTTT
>CAZJCN010000409.1:0-2504 GCA_964544195.1 uncultured Phycisphaeraceae bacterium
GGCGGTTGGCTTCAGCAGGGTGTCATGTCATGGCTTGCGAACGTCATCCGATCATCCATGCACTGCTGGCTGACGCGCTGGTACGTGTCCGAGACAGGTTGCCCGATGTGGCTGAAAGAATCACGCTGCTGTGTTGTGACAGTCACGACCCCCTCAAGACATTGGCTCAGGTTCCCGACAACGATCGGCCCGAGGTCGTCACGCTCGACCCCATGTTTCCTACCGGCCGAAAGACCGCGGAACGGAAAGCCTTAGCCGTGCTCCGCCTGCTTGCCGGGGATGATCCTGACGCGGAAACCCTGCTTCATGCCGCTTGTAAGGTGGCCTTGAAACGGGTTGTGGTCAAACGCCCATCCAAAGCCGACCCCTTGGCAGGCATGTCGCCGGCCGTATCTCATCATGGCAGGGGGTTTCGCTTTGATGTGTACCCGACCGGCCGAAAGTAAAACAGGCCCGCGATCACCGCGGGCCTGTATATGTCAAGTATTCGTATCTCGGCCAACTGACTTACTTCGCGGGAACGGGCTCGGCTTTATCGGCATCTTCCGTGTGAACGTGACGTTCACCACCCAGCATCAGCAGCGGGCTGGCAATGGCAATCGAGCTGTAGGTACCCACCAGAATGCCGACGAACATCGCAAAAGCAAAGCCGTGTACGCCCGCGCCGCCGAAGACGTAGAGCATACCCACAGCCAGTAACGTCGTGCCTGAGGTCAGGACCGTTCGACTGATCGTCTGGTTGATCGAGTCATTGATGACCTGTGGCGTGGCATAGGAGAGCCTGCCGCGATTTTCACGGATGCGGTCAAACACCACGATCGTGTCGTTCAGCGAGTAACCCACGATCGTCAGCATCGCCGCAACCAAAGCCAGGTCGATCTTGAACGGCTCAAGCAGCAACACGTCGCCGACGTTGTGATAAACCCATGCGCTGGCCGCGACGATGCCCAGCGATATGGTCACGTCGTGGACCAAAGCGATGATCGCCGCCAGGCCGTAGGTGAAGCTGCCGAACCTGAACCAGATGTACACGACTACCGCCAACAGCGACAGGGTCATCGCCACAATCGCCTGCTGCTGCATGGTGCCGGAGACCTGACTTGAGAAGTTCGATACGCTGCCGAGGCTGGTATCACGCTGACAGGCATCGCGAACCAGACGCCACTCCGTCGCGGCCAGTCCGCCCGCCTCGCTGAAGCTCTCCGGCGATTCGACATAGTTCGTGCTGTCGTCATGGGTCACCAGTACGGCTGAGCGGTACAGCGTCTTGCCGTCAGGCGTGGCCCCTTCCGCGTCGATGCCATAAACACGCCAGGTCCTCGGCCCAAGCCCTTCATAGGCCGGGAGAGACCGCATGCGTTCTATCCGCTCGGACAGGTCTTCAAGCGTGACACGCGGCGTCAGGTCTTCCATGACGATCGCCACCCCACCAATCGCTTCAGACACATCAATGCGAACGTCTGACGCCCGACCGATGTTTTCACCCAAAGTTGCCGACCGGATCGGGTAAACCGGCGCACTGTCCACCTCGTCAATCTCCATTGATCGGAACTTGATCGGTCGCTTGGTGTCCAGCACGTCGGCGTAGGCCGCCTTGATGACCTCACTGACCGCCTGGGCGTCTTCAATCAGTGTCGAGATGCCGAAACCGGTTGCCGATATGGTCTTGTCTTCATTGACTGTCGTGACCCCTTCGGTCACGATCCCGCCTTCCGCGGCATTGATGAACAACGAAAAATCAACTTCCCTCGGCTTCGGGACATTTCGAATATTCGGATCGTTCAACGCTTCTTCGTAACGTTGATAGGCTTCCTGGTATCGACGTTCCGCGTCCTCAACGATCGGCTTGAGCGTGTTGTACACGTCAGCCAGCTCCGGCGGGGCGGGCTTACCCTGCTGGATCAGTTTTCCGGCCTCACCAAATGCTCGCAGGCGTTGGCGGGCTTCCGTCAATGTCAGTGTTTTTCCTTCCGCCAAGGTGAAGCTGACCTTGGTGCCTGAACGGAACTCGATATCCAACAAGTCCTCGCCCCGTTCGTACAGCGCCAACGCGCTGCCGGCAATCGCCAGCGCACTGACAGTAAAGAATATGTACCGCATGCCGACCCAATTAATATTCGGTGAAAACAGACGACCCACTGCGGGGATGATCGTCGGCAGCATCGGCAGACGCTTGGCCTTGCCGTACTTCAGATACATCTCCATGAACACCCGTGTACAGAACAACGAGGTGAACAGCGTCGCGATGATGCCGATGCCCAAGGTGACGGCAAACCCCTTGATCTCGACCGTCGCGGTGTAGCCCAGCACGATACAGGTGATCAGGGTCGTAATGTTGGCGTCCAGGATGGTGGACAACGCCTTTTCGAAGCCCAACCGGATACTCGTTGCCAGGTCGGCTCCACGTTCCGACTCTTCACGGATGCGCTCGAAGATCAGCACGTTGGCGTCCACCGCCATGCCGATGGTCAGCACGATACCCGCGATACCCGGCAGGGTGAACG
>CAZJCN010000410.1:0-2488 GCA_964544195.1 uncultured Phycisphaeraceae bacterium
ATCAACAGATCGAACAATGGATCGAAAGTGCCGACAGCCCGGTCGGGATCGATGCAAAGAAAACACACGTGTTGATCCTGTATAAACTGATGCAGATCGAACGCCGGCTGACTGAACTGGAGGACAGGCTCGAGCAGGTCGGCCCGAAAGATTCTTGAATCACGAAAGCAGACAGGAGATATTGGATGTTGATCCCGAATATGTTGACGATTGTTCTGGCGGTGTCGATGGTGGGGGTGCTCTGCATGGCCCCGGCCGTCCGGGCGGATGAATCGAACGCCGAAAACGAAGGCGATGCAAGCAAAGCCGTCCTGCTCGATCCCGAGCACGAGTCCTGGAGCCGGCAGGCCCCCGACAGCTTCAAGGCCCGGTTGACCACCAACGAGGGCGACATCGTCATTCAGGTCACCCGCGAGTGGGCCCCGAAAGGTACGGATCGGTTTTACAACCTCGTCGACAACGGCTTCTACGACGGCTGCCGGTTCTTCCGGGTGATCAAGGGTTTCATGGCCCAGTTCGGGATCAACGGAGACCCCGAGGTCTCCGCCGTCTGGCGTCGTCAGCGGATCAAGGACGACCCGACCAAACAGTCCAACACACGCGGACGAGTGACCTTTGCTACCGCCGGACCGGATACCCGAACCACCCAGCTTTTCATCAACTTCGGCGATAACGCCTTCCTCGACGATCAGGGCTTTGCCCCGTTCGGGGAAGTGGTTGAAGGGATGGACGTCGTGGACAGGCTGTTTGCCGACTACGGCGAAGGGGCACCACACGGCAACGGCCCCGATCAGGGACGCATCCAGCAGGAGGGCAACGCCTACCTCAAGGCCGAGTTCCCCAAACTCGATTACATCATCCACGCTGAGATCATCGAGTAAGCCCGTCTATCACTGCCGACAAGGTACTCCGTATGTTGATGAATCAGGCCGAATTTCTGGCTCAAAAATTTCAACAGGCGCTGCCGTACAACGATTTTATCGCGCTGGGCGAGTCCGAGGGGCATCGCGGCCCTTGGGATCAGCGTTACGCACAGTTGGCGCTCGATGAGTCTCAGCAATCACTGGTCAATGGGTTTACCCGTAAGATGCACGTCCTGTGCCTGACCGGCACGTGGTGCGGCGACTGTGCCTTGCAGGGGGCGGCCATGCAACGCATCGCAGAGGCTCGGCCCGACCTGATCGATTTACGGTTCCTGCTGCGAAGTGAGGCTCACGCAGACCTGGTCGTTAAAGCGCAGATCAACGCCGGCTTTCGCGTGCCCGTGACCTGGTTCATGGCGGAGGACTTCGAGCCGGTCAGCTTTTTCGGTGACCGAACGCTCAGCCGATACCGATCCATGGCGCGCAAAGCGTTGGGGCCGGAAGTGGAGCCACACCTGCCGCCGTCCCCCGCCGACCCGGTTCGGGAAGTGTTGCGGGAAGTCCTCAACGAGTTTGAGCGCGTGCAGTTGCTGCTTCGGCTTAGCGGTCGTCTCCGGGAAAAGCACGGCGACTGATTTCCTGCAGTCGAAACTTACCTCGGTGAACGTGGGGCTATTCGTACAGCAACGCCTGTTGCCGGGCTTCGGCGAAGGCTTTAAATGCATCCGAGTTCCGCCAGCGTTTCGCGATCCTGTCCACCGGTTCGCCCGCCTTCAGCGCATCGAGAACCCATTGCGCACCGATCAGCCCACGCAGCTTGTCCACCCGGTATCGTTCGGGGTGCACCTTCAGCAGCGCGGCGAGCATGTGCAGGCCCGCTTCCACAGGGCGAACCGCCTGACGATCCGTTACGACGAACCGCACCCCCTGACACACCTCGTCGATGAACTGGTACGGGTAATTCTTTCGGCCGGTGATGTCCGTGCCCGAGGGGATGAATGTGGTGCGCATCGCCCAGATGCCGGGTAAATCCCGGCTGCGAAGTTCAGCAGTTAGTGCGTCACCATCCAGCCACGGGGCGCCAAGGTACTCGAACGGACGATCCGTTCCCCGGCCGACCGACACATCCTTGTTTGCCTCCGTCAACGCCACCATCGGGTAGAGGATCTCCTCCTCGACCGACCGCATGTTCGGCGAGGGGTTCACCCAGGGCAGTCCGGTTTCGTCAAACAGCATCCCACGCCGCCAACCTTCGCACCGAATGATCTCCAGGTCACAGCCGATCCCGTGACGATCCTTGAACATCAGCGCGATTTCACCGACGGTCATCCCGTGGGTGATCGGCATGGGGCGGAAGGAGGTAAACTTGCCGATCAGATCGTCGTCCTGGATCGGGCCGTCAAAATCCACCCCGCCCAACGGGTTGGGTCTGTCGAGCACGATCATCCGGATGCCATGCTCCGCCGCCGCTTCCATGCACAGCCCGAGCGTGGAGATATAGGTATAGAACCTGGCGCCGATGTCCTGGATGTCGTACACCAATGTGTCGATGCCCTTGAGCATTTCGGGTGTCGGCTTTCGGGTCTTGCCGTAGAGGCTGTGGATGGGCAGCCCGGTGGCCGGGT
>CAZJCN010000411.1:0-2471 GCA_964544195.1 uncultured Phycisphaeraceae bacterium
AACACCTTGCTCGGTCGGCTGTCGTCCGGGGTGTACGCCTCGCACAACAACACCAGCACGCCCCGCGTCAATCCGCTGGCCGGCTCGATCACGTTGGGGATGTACCGCTCGTTCTTCGCCTGATCGAAATACTCCATCTTCTGCTTGGAGTGTTCCTGATGCTGAGTCAGGTCGAAACAACCCCGGTGGGCCACCCCCTCCAGCTCCCCGAACCCCGGCGCGGTGAACGGGTACTTGTATTCAATATCCACGCACATCTTCGAGTAGTGCGCCAGCTCGTCGTCGTCGTGATCACGGAAACGCAGATTCGACTCACTGATTCCAAGCGTCTTCCACCATCGCATCCGCTCGTGCTTCCAGAAGTCGTACCACTTGGGGGACTCCTCGGGGGCGCAGAACCACTCCATCTCCATCTGCTCGAACTCTCGGCTGCGGAAGATGAAGTTTCTGGGGGTCACCTCGTTGCGGAAGCTCTTGCCCACCTGCGCGATACCGAAAGGCACCTTCACGCGCATCGTGTCCAGCACGTTCTTGTAATTGAGGAAGATCCCCTGCGCGGTTTCGGGGCGCAGATACGCCTTGGCATCTTCATTACGGATCGCCCCGACATACGTCTCGAACATCAGGTTGAACTGCCTCGGTTCGGTCAGCGTGCCGGGCTTGGTCGCGTCCGGCCCGATGATGTTGGCGTATTCACTGATGTCCAGCTCCGTGAGCAGCTTGCGTTCCCCGTCGTCGAGCGACACGCCCGCCTTCTTCAGCTTCTTGGCGATCGTGTCCGGCTGGTTCTCCATGAACGCCCACATGCCCTTGCCCGGGACGATCAACACTTCCACCTGGTCGGCGCGGTAGCGTTTCTTGGTTTCCGTGCAGTCCACCATCGGATCGCAGAACCCGCCGACGTGCCCGGAGGCTTCCCAAGTCTTGGGGTTCTGGATGATCGCCGAGTCCAACCCGACCATGGCGATCGGTTCCCCGTCCGGCCCGATCGGCGGGCACTCGACCATATGTTTCCACCAGTGGTCACGGATGTTGTTTTTCAATGCCGTGCCCAGCGGGCCGAAGTCCCAGAACCCGTTGATCCCGCCGTAGATCTCCGACGCCGGGTACACAAAGCCGCGCCGTTTGCACAGGGCAACGATGGAATCCATGGACTTATTGGCGGGATCGATCTCGGGCATGGCACTGTCCTGTCTGTTGACTCATTCAATAACCAAACAATAAGACTTCAGTCCCATCTTCTGGGGCGGGACTGCTGGCGGGACCGCAAATCGTAGCAACTTATGCCGGTTTTGGCAGAGCCGGCGTTTACTTGGGGAACAGCGGTTCGGCCGTGGTCAGGGCGTCCTGCAACGTGGCCAACTCGTCGTCGGTCAACGGGTCCAGCTGGTCTGCATATCCCAGCACCATCCGGAACAGGCCCGGATCGCCCGGCGGGACCGTCGCCGTGACCCCCGGCAAGTTCATCGTGTACCGCAGCAGCAGGTGCGCGACCTCCGGCCGATCCTCCGGCTCGTACCAGCACTTGTCGTAAGGCCGATTCTCCCACTTATCAACCTTCGTCCGGGCGATCGCCTTGATCGACAGGATGCCCATGCCCCGCTGGTTCGCCGCGTCGAGCACCGCCTGACCGAATCCGCCCTTGGTCATCATGGTGTAGTTCAACGGGAACAGCACCGAATCGAACAGGCCGGACTGGATCAGGTACAGCGCCGCGTCCTGATCGTGGGCACTGAACCCGATGTAACGGACTTTGCCGGCCTCCTTGGCCTTTTGAAACGTCTCGATCGCGCCGCCCGGGCCCAGCAGTTGTTTCGCTTCGTCCAGACTGGACACCGCGTGCATCTGGTACAGATCGAAGTGGTCCGTGCGCAGCTTGGCGAGAGAATCTTCCAGCTCGCGGGCAGAACCTTCAGCCGTCCGCTCCAGTGTCTTACACGCCAGCGTCACCTTGTCCCGGTACGGCTGCAGGGCCGGGCCCATCAGTTGCTGTGCATCCTGGTACTGTGGCGCGACATCGAAATACGTGATCCCGGCATCGTATGCCTCGGCGACGGTTCGGTCGGCCTGATCCTGGCTTTCCTTCATGATCGTTACGCCGCCAAGTCCGATGACGGAGAGGGTCAGGTCGGTCTGGCCGAGTTTCCGATATTGCATGACTAGGCTCCCTCATCCCGGGTTGCGGACATTTTACTCGCATGAATTGTACCTCATCTCCCGTTCCCGGGTCGGTGGGAATATTCGACAGGACTGATGGGTTTTTTTGTATATGCCGTTAGAATCCCTTCCGATGTCCGACACCCGTTCTCTGACCCTGCCCCTCGCTGACGCCGGTGATCCGTTTGCCGATCGTCTGAAAGCCGACGGCCAAACGCTGACACGTCGCGCCATCACCACGCTTCAGGTCAACGTCGGGAAGATGTGCAACCTCGCCTGTCATCACTGCCACGTCGAGGCCGGGCCGAACCGCA
>CAZJCN010000412.1:0-2471 GCA_964544195.1 uncultured Phycisphaeraceae bacterium
AAAACGGTCCCCCAACCGAGCACGCAGCAGAGTCAACGGGACGCCGATGTGGTTGTTGAAGCTCTTGGGGGATTGCGTGCCTCGAAATTGAGTGGATAACACGGCATGAATCAGGTGGCGGGTGGTCGTTTTCCCATTGGACCCGACAACGCCGATGATGGTGCAACCGGCCTGACGCAGCTGATCTCGATAGCACGAAGCGAGTTGCTGCATCGCTTTGATCGTATCATCCACGAGCAGCACCGCTCCGGCAACATCTTTCGGCAGGGCTTCGGCTCGATCAACAACCACCATGGCGGCGCCGTTGAGCAGGGCCTGTTTGACGAAATCATGGCCGTCGAACTGCTCACCCTTGATCGCCCAGAAAACCTCCTGCTCGCGAACGGTTCGAGAATCGATGCTGATGCCCTCTAAATGCGTTGTGGGTTGCGGTGGTGCGGCTAACCACGTCCCGTTGGTATGTTCCCGGACCCATTCCGGCGTCCAACACGAGGAATGATATAGATCGTCGGGGGTCATCGCGTCGTCCGTTCTCTGCTCTTATCTGCCAACGCCTCGGCGGCCTGCTCGCGGTCGTCGAAGTGTATTTTCTCGTGGCCGATCACCTGGTAATCCTCGTGTCCTTTGCCCGCCAAGAGGACGGTATCGCCGGGGTCTGCTGCGAAAATCGCCTCTCGGATCGCCTTGGCACGATCGGGTTCAACGATCAGGTCGTTTTGACGTTCATCCGGGATGCCGTCCAGCGCGTCACGGATAATCGCGTCGGGGTCTTCCGTCCTTGGGTTGTCTGAAGTCAGGTAGATGCGGTCGGCATACCGGCATGCCGCCTGCGCCATTTTCGGGCGCTTGGTCCGATCACGATCCCCCCCGCAGCCGAACACCACGATCAACCGGTTCTCGGTCAACGGTCGCACCGCAGCGAGTGCGTTCTCCAGAGCGTCGGGGGTATGCGCGTAATCGACCAGCACGGTGGGAAGGGGAATCACCGATTCGGACTCACCCAAAGGCAGCACTCGTTCGAGACGGCCGGGCACGGTGGGCAGAGTGTTCATGGCCTCACCCAGCCCGTCAGCTTGTCCCGTCAGCGCATACGCGGCGGTCAAGGCCTGCAGAGCGTTGCTGATGTTGTGCCGACCCACGATCGGAATCGTGGCTTGGATCTCGCCCCATGGCCCGATAAACGTGGCACTGCTCGACCCGGATTGCAACGTGATATTGCTGGCAAAGCAGATGTCGGATCGCGTTCGGGCTTCGTGTTCCGCCAAAGAAGTCCACAGCACCGGGTTCGGACAGCCGCCCAGCACCACCTTGGCATAGGGGTCATCACGATTGGCAACGGCGCAGCCGTCCGGTGTCAACTGCGAAAACAAGCGGGATTTCGCTTTCGCGTAGGCGTCCATCGTCCGGTGATAGTCCAGATGGTCCTGTGTCAGGTTCGTGAACACCGCCACGCGGAACGCCAACACTCCGGGCCGGCCTTGTTCGAGCGCGTGGCTGGAGATTTCCGCAGCCACGGCCTTGCATCCTGAACGGGCCATGCGGGCCAGCTCACGAGACAGCTCGATCGCGCCGGGTGTCGTTAACGTTGCGGGTTTTCTGCCTTCGGGCGTGCCGTCGTCCGTGTAGATGGTGCCGATCACCCCGGTCTGAATGCCGACGGATCGGAGCAGGTGTTGGATGAGCAGGGCGGTGGTGGTTTTGCCGTTGGTCCCGGTCACACCGATCAGAGACAGGCGCGATGCCGGGTGATCGAAGAACCGTTCCGCCAAGGTTCCTGCCAAGTGCTGATCGACGCGATCAGCCTGGTACCAAGGAATCGATGGGGCAAGTGTCGGCGTGTCGATCGACGGGGTGATGATGGCGGCGGCGCCGCGATCAACCGCTTGTCGGATATAAGGGGTTATATCGTTGGCAGTTTTCCGGGCGACGAACAGCCACCCGGGTTCCACGAGGCGAGAATCATCCGTCATGTCCCGGACGGGCGCGTCGGGCGGGCCCGACCGATGGGTCATGTCCAGCCCCTGAATCAGGTCAAGCAGTTGCATCCCACATCATCCCTGTGTGGTCAAGAATACTTAGCCGGCGTCATGCAGGCAGGCGTCGGGTCTATGTGCAACGCCAGCGTGGATTATATGAGGGAAATCGGGATGAATCCGCACGGCGAAGACATAAGGAAACGACGTGGATAACTCGTGGACTCAACCGGTGTGCCGTCAAGCGGTTGCTCAAAGCCGAGAGGTGACGAGGTGCGTCGGACGCATCGATTAGCGGACGAAGTGCCGGCTCAGGCACAGGCGCGGGTGACGCTGGCGGGGTTGGCTCCCTCGCGGACCCACACGCTGGACCGACCGCGGTGCCCCTGAAGGGTGGTCAGCCGTCGCAGGTAGCTGCTCAATGCCTCTTCATCGAACTTGACCAGAAACTCACTCGAAGCCGAACGGTTGCGCTGGCGGATCAGTTCGATCATCTGC